>NZ_JAUBVK010000011.1:0-212877 GCF_036705795.1 Microcoleus sp. ARI1-B5 | reverse complement strand
TGGTTCGCTCGGTGTTGGCAGTGGCAGATTGGGGGTTGCGTCGCCATATTTGGGACACTCCTCGTAGGAGGGGGCGATCGCGCTAACGCCCAAATCGTGCCTGACAATACGCTAGGTGCTGAAAGTTCTGTCGTTACACCCAATGTCAATATACGGGGTATTCCTAGCGATCGCATTGATGGTGGCGCAATTCGAGGCGCTAATCTGTTCCACAGTTTTGAACAATTGAGTGTTTTAGAAGGAAGAGGCGCTTATTTCACCAATCCAGCAGGAATTGAAAACATTCTCTCGCGCGTAACCGGGGCGAACCGTTCGGATATTTTGGGACGGTTGGGGGTTTTAGGCACTGCTAATTTGTTTTTGATTAATCCAAAAGGCATTGTGTTCGGGCCATCTGCCAGTTTAGACGTGCAGGGTTCATTTTTGGCAACCACAGCGAATGCCGTCAAGTTAGGGGATACCGGACTATTTAGCGCTTCACAACCGAGTTCGAGTAATTTACTCAGCGTCAGTCCCTCAGCTTTGTGGTTCAATGCCGTTGCTGCTCAACCCATTGTCAATCGATCGCAAGCACCAAGTTTAATTAATCAACCTAACTCAGGAGGTCTTCCCCTAGGGCTACAGGTGCAACCGGGTCGAACTTTAGCGCTAGTTGGTGGGAATGTATTCCTAGAGTCCGGGAGACTGACAGCAGCCGGAGGACGCATTGAACTCGGCAGTGTGGCCCGAGTGGGAGAAGTAAGTTTGAGTCAGAGTGGGAACAACTTTGTCCTAGGGTATGACTCGATTAATAATTTTGGCAATATCTCATTATCAAACGGGGCGTTTGTGAATGCCAGCGGGGAAGGAGGCGGTGATATTCAGATTCGCGGTGGGCGGTTGGAGATGACACAAAGGTCGAATATTTTGGCTAACACCTTGGGGACCGAAAATGGCAAACAGGTACTGGTACGCGCAACAGAGGTTGAGCTGAGTGAGGGTTCATACCTGACGGCTAATGTGACTGACAGAGGAACGGGAACTGGAGGAGACATAAGAATTGACACGGGGCGCTTGCTGGTGCGTGATGGGGCACGGGTATCAGCCGATACTAGCGGTTCAGGCAAGAGCGGCAACTTGCAGATTACGGCAACGGATTCAGTTGAGGTGATTGGTAACTCAGCCAGGGGTCAGTTTATCGGTGGCTTGTTTACTGGGGGTAATGGGGGTGGGGATTTGAGGATTGACACGGGGCGTTTGCTAGTGCGCGGTGGGGCGCTGGTATCAACCGGTACTTTCGGTTCAGGCAACGGTGGCAACTTGCAGATTACGGCAACAGATTCGGTTGAGGTGACTGGGATCTCAGCCGATGGTAACTTCACCAGTGGCTTGTCTACTTCTGGGACTGGGGGTGTAGGGAATTTGAGCATTAACACGCGGCGCTTGCTGGTGAGCGATGGGGCACGGGTATCAACCTCTTCTTACGGTTCAGGCAAGAGCGGCAGCTTGCAGATTAACGCTTCTGATTCAGTCGAGGTGATTGGAGAATTAACAGCCAATCGTTCCTATAACAGTGGCTTGGTTGCTCAGAGTAGTAATGTAGGGAGTGGGGGGGGGGATGCAGGGGATTTGAGCATTAACACACGGCGCTTGCTGGTGCGCGATGGGGCAGAGGTATCGGTCGCTACTTACGGTTCGGCCAAGGGCGGCAGCTTGCAGATTAAGGCAACAGATTCGGTTGAGGTGATTGGTAGCTCAGCCACTGGTCGGTTTGTCAGTGTCTTGTCGGCTCAGAGTAGGGGTAATGAGGGTGGGGATGCAGGGAATTTGAGGATTGACACGGGTCGCTTGCTGGTGCGCGATGGGGCACGGGTATCAGCCGATACTAGCGGTTCAGGCAACGGTGGCAGCTTGCAGATTATGGCAACAGATTCGGTTGAGGTGATTGGTAGCTCAGCCGAGGGTCGGTTTATAAGTGGCTTGTTTACTGAGAGTCAAAGGAGTGGGGATGCAGGGAGTTTGAGGATTGACGCGGGGCGCTTGCTAGTGCGCGATGGGGCACGGGTATCAGCCACTACTTTCGGTTCAGGCAACGGTGGCAGCTTGCAGATTATGGCAACAGATTCGGTTGAGGTGATTGGTAGCTCAGCCGATGGTCGGTTTATAAGTGGATTGTTTACTGAGAGTCAAAGGAGTGGGGATGCAGGGAGTTTGAGGATTGACGCGGGGCGCTTGCTGGTAAGTGATGGGGCGGTGGTATCAGCCACTACTTTCGGTTCGGGCAAGGGTGGCAGCTTGGAGATTAAGGCAACAGATTCGGTTGAGGTGATTGGTACCTCAGCCAGTGGTCAGTTTGGCAGTGGCTTGTTTACTTCTAGTCAAGGGAGTGGGGATGCAGGGAATTTGAGGATTGACACGGGGCGCTTGCTGGTGCGCGATGGGGCACAAGTACAATCCGGTACTGTCAGTGAGGGCAACGGTGGCAGCTTGCAGATTGCGGCAACAGATTCGGTTGAGGTGAGTGGGACCTCAGCCGATGGTCGGTTTGGCAGTGGCTTGTCGGCTCAGAGTCAAGGGAGTGGGGATGCAGGGAATTTGAGCATTAACACGGGGCGCTTGCAGGTGAGCGATGGGGCAGCGGTATCAACCGCTACTAGAGGTTCAGGCAAGGGCGGCAGCTTGCAGATTACGGCAAGGGATTCGGTTGAGGTGATTGGGATCTCAGCCGATGGTCGGCTTGTCAGTGGCTTGTTGGCTCAGAGTTATGGGAGTAGGGATGCAGGGAATTTGAGCATTAACACGGGGCGTTTGCAGGTGAGCGATGGGGCGGTGGTATCAAGCGCTACTACAGGTCAAGGCAAGGGCGGCAGCTTGCAGATTACGGCAAGGGATTCGGTTGAGGTGATTGGTAGATCAGCCAATGGTCAGTTTCGCAGTGGCTTGTCTGCTGAGAGTCAAGGGAGTGGGGATGCAGGGAATTTGAGCATTAACACGGGGCGCTTGCAGGTGCGCGATGCGGCGGTGGTATCCAGCAGCAGTACGCGAGAAGGAACAGCAGGCAATATCAACATTACAGCCCGCGATACCCTACAAGCTAACAATGGCACGATCTCAACCACCTCCGCTCGATCTTCCGGGGGAAGTATCGACATCAAAGCTTCTAATATTCGCCTATCGGGCAACAGTGACATCACCAGCACGGTTAACTCAGGTGCAGGAGGCGGTGGCAACATTGACATAAAAGCTGACTCCATCCTCGCTTTCGACGACAGCGATATCCTCGCTTTTGCCCGTGAAGGCAGAGGTGGGAATATCACCCTCGACACTCCTGTCTTCTTCGGCGAAAGCTACCGTCCAGCACCTCGCGATATTAACCCTGGTACACTCTCACGCAATAATCGAGTCGATATTAACGCTACTGGTAATCTTGCTTCGGGAACGATCGCCCTACCCGATACCACCTTCATCCAAAACAGTCTCAACGAGTTGCCAGAAAATCGGATAGACACCGACAGCCTTCTGGCCTCTAGCTGCATTGTCCGTCGCGATCGACCAACGAGGGGAAGTTTTACCGTCACGGGTACTGGTGGCTTACCGCAACGCCCTGGAGATGTCCAAATGTCCGACTTTCCCACAGTAGATGTGGAAACTTTACCCAGTGACGCCACATCCTCAAATCGTTCTTGGCAAAAAGGCGACCCAATTGTAGAACCCCAAGGCGTGTATCGACTGCCGAATGGGAAACTTGTTATGAGTCGAGAATGTTATTAATTCACTAACAAAAATATGTACCCAATCTTCAGGTGGGTTGCCATTTCAGGTTCAAGCATCGCGACATCAACTTGCATTACCCTCAGTGCGATCGCCCAATCCGCACCGCCACCAGGTGTCACCATTCCCCCTAACGCACCTGACGCGATCGAACAAACGATTCCCAATCCCTCTTTTACACCCCGTCCTCTCCCCGATGAAACGCCTTCACCACCACCCGAACCCGAACTGCAAATTACCCCAACTCAAGAGTCACCTGAAGTTACTTCCCCGTCGGGCGATCGCTTTTTTATCCAAAAAGTAGAAGTGCTGGGAAACACCGTCTTACAGGACGAAATTGCCAAATTAATTCAGCTTTACGAGAACCGTTCGGTCACGTTTGAAGAGTTACTCGAACTGCGATCGGCGATTATTCAACTCTATATTAAAAACCGCTACATCACCTCTGGAGCCTTCCTGCCCAACAATCAAGACCTCAGCAGCGGTACAGTCAAAATTCAAGTCGTAGAAGGCGAACTCCAACAGATTGAAATCGGTGGGTTAAATCGATTGCGAGAAGGATACGTGCGATCGCGCCTAGAACTTGCCACCTCTACCCCCTTAAACCAACAACGTTTAGAAGAAGCCTTGCAACTGTTGCAACTCGATCCGCTGATCGAGAGGGTAAATGCCGAGTTAACCGCAGGCAGCACTCCGGGCCGCAATATCTTGCGAATCAATCTCAAAGAAGCGCCTGCCTTTCACAGTGCGATCGCGCTGGAAAACAACCAATCTCCCAGCATTGGTTCAGTCCAAGGCAGCATACAAGTCAGTCATGATAATCTGTTGGGATTTGGCGATCGCGCTTCAGTCCAATACGGTCGTACTGAAGGACTCGACCTCTACGACCTCAACTATACTATCCCCGTGAATGCTCGTAACGGTGCCCTTAACTTCCGCTATAACAATGGCGATAGCCGAATTATTGAACGAGAGTTCCGGGATATCGGTATTAGAAGCGAGACTCAAACCTATTCCCTCAATTTCCGCCAGCCAATTACCAGAACACCAACCAGTGAATTTGCATTAAGCTTAGGTTTAGATCGCCGTCGCAGCCAAACGTATATCCTCGACGATCGGCCCTTTTCCTTCACAGAAGGTCCTGAAAAAGGCGAATCTAAAGTTACTGTAATTCGGTTTTCTCAAGATTGGGTCGATCGCGGCAGAACACGAGTTTTAGCCGCCCGCTCTCAATTCAGTCTAGGGATAGATGCCTTTGATGCAACTGTCAACAATACGGGCACTGACGGGCGATTCTTTTCTTGGTTGGGACAATTTCAGTGGGTGCAGCAGTTATCATCCAGAAATGTGCTAGTAGCGCGAATTGATGCTCAGCTAACTCCTAATTCTTTGCTACCTTTAGAACGGTTCAGTATTGGTGGAGTCGATACAGTTCGCGGCTACCGACAAAACCAACTCGTTGCCGACAATGGCATCCTGGGTTCAGTTGAAGTTCGCATTCCCCTCGCGTCAGACCCCAGCACACTCCAGTTAGCGCCTTCTTTTGAAATCGGAACGGTCTGGAACGATCGAGATATTAACCCTGACCCAGCTACAATTGCCAGTTTAGGACTGGGTTTGCGATGGCAGGTTGCCCCCGATTTATCGTTGCGCCTAGACTACGGCATCCCCTTAATTTCAGTTGGCGATCGGGGAAACTCGCTGCAAGATAAGGGTATCTACTTTTCAGTACGCTATCAGCCGTTTTGAAGTAGGCTGTAGTAGTTTGCTAACCTAATTGCATATTTGTGCGATCGAGTTTGCACACTTGTGCAATATATTTTCTAGCTGATTTCTATATCATATAAAATGAAACCAATTTCATCACTTAAATCGACGATTTGTCTGACTTATACTAAATCCGCGTTTTCTACCACATTTATAATTAACCACAGAGAGCGCACAGAGTACAGAGAGAGGGAGAGAGTATAAAGGGGATACTCAACCCTGATTTGGTATCATTAACTGAAGCAAAAAACTTAAATAAACCTAAAAAAACGCGCTTTTTCGTAGTTATTTTGATAATAAAAACATACTTGCCCCAATCAACTCAAGCTAAATGCTTACTGGCTAAGGAATTACCAATTACCAATTACCAATTACCAATTACGGTTTCAACAATGAGCCAAGATTTACCAGAGCCAAGCACACTCAAAATACTTGTAGTGGATGACCACGAACTAATCTTAAGCGGAACGATCGACTTGCTGAAACGGCAGTACCCACAAGCCGAAATCCTTACCGCTAAAACAACCCAGAATGCTCTGCAACAGGTCGAAGCATTTGAGCCTGACCTCGTTATTATGGATCTTTCCCTACCAGAAACCTTCGGGCACACTGCCGAAATCAATCGAGGCATAAAAAGCCTAGGAACTTTAATGAAAAACTATCCCACCCTAAATTTGGTCGTGCAAAGCAGTTATGTTAAGGCACTGGTGCGGCTTAAACCAGATATCGACGCTCATGAAGGAGGGTTTACCGTAGCTGACAAAGGACTTTCCAGCCAGGAGATGTTGAAGCGGATTGACTTGGCACTCAAAGGAGTTACCCATACCAAAGATTTGAAAATGCCACCAGGGGAAGTCAAGCCAGAGTGGCTTGAGGTACTCAATCTCGCTTTTGAAGAAGAATTGGAAGATAAAGCGATCGCCGATCGCATGAACCTATCCCTCAGAACAGTACGCCACTACTGGACAAAAGTCCAAGATGTTTTAGGCGTTTACCCGGAAGATGGCAAAAGTCTCCGCATTCAAACGGAAAAACGAGCTAGAGAAGAGGGGTTTATTGATTGACCGGTTTTGTTAAGGAAGAAACAGTTGTTACCCACTATTTGGAGCAAAATTAGAAAAGAATTTACCATCTGGTCTGTAGGAACATTGCCAGGAATTGTTGCTATAGTGCTGATTGTACTCGTTCGTTTGAGTGGAGCGCTGCAATTGATAGAATGGGTAACTTTCGACTCGTTTCTCCGGCTGCGATCGTCCGAACCGATCGAGGAACGAATTGTCATTGTGGGAATTGATGAAGCCGATATCCGACGGATCGGGACTTACCCCATACCCGATCGCGAAATTGCCAAACTGTTGAGAACTTTGCAGAAGTACCAGCCCAGAGTTATCGGTCTTGATATGGTTAGAGATCTACCCGTTGAACCCGGTCATTCCGAACTGGTTGCAACTTTTAAAGATATCAAAAATCTGAAATTAGTGGAAAAAGTTATACCCATTTCTATTAAGCCGCCCCCCGACTTACCCCCAGAAAAAATCGGTTTTATAGATTACCTTTCCGATGATGACGGCAAGGTCAGGCGTGCAATACTGGGAATAAATCGACCTGAAAACGATAAAAAATACGCCTTTTCCCTGCCTTTGCGACTGGCAGAAACCTATCTCAAAGCTGAAGGCATTAAACTCAGCAATGGCATTCGCGATCGCCTTGCGATGCGGTTTGGTTCGACTGAACTTCCTCGCTTTTTCCCCAATTCTGGCGGCTACGCGGGCGCTGATGATTTTGGTGTTCAGCTACTCCTCAATTATCGCAACGGTCAGGAACGATTTCGCACGCTATCGCTTCAAGATATTAACGATATTGAAGCCGCCAAAGGTAATTCCGATGTGCTGCGCGATACCTTGGGCGATCGCATTGTTCTAATTGGGATAACGGCTCCTAGTATTAAAGACTTTGTCAATACTTCTGCAATCTCTAATTTACAACCGCCTGGGAAAATTTATGGCGTAGAATTTCATGCCCATGTTGTCAGCCAAATCGTCAGTGCAGTTCTCGATGGACGACCCGTTTTAAAAACCTGGTTGCAGGGTTGGGAATATCTTTGGATTGTCAGTTGGGGCATTTTAGCTATTTATCTCGGTCGGCTGACTCAATCTGCATTAAAAAACCTCATGTATGTTGCCGCTGCGAGTCTTGGGCTAGTTGGAATTAGTTATGCCTTCATCGTCGCGGGATGGTGGGTTCCCGTAGCACCAGCTTTATTAATTTTAATCATTAATGGTGCCATCTTGAGTAATTTCTATCAATATGACCGATTTCTGAGGTTTCAGATTGAAATTCGCCAACATACCATTGAACGGACATTTGTTCTAATTCATAATGGTCCTCTGCAAACACTAGCCAATATTTTGAGGCACGTTCAAGACCAAGATTTAGAACCAAATCGATTGCTCGAAGAATTGAAAAATCTGAACTGGGAAATCAGAGAAGTTGGCGACTACCTGAAACTAGAAGCCCTAGATCGAAAGGAAAGTCTCCGTCTAGGCAGTGGTCTAATCCTAGACTTAAAGATACCGATTCGCGACCTACTCTATGAAGTCTACAGCCATACACTCCAGCGAAACTTTCCTTCTTTTAAAACGCTCAAAGTTAAAGCTTATTCGTTCGAGCCAATTGAAGAGCAATACTTAAGTTTGGAACAAAAGCGAGAACTCTGCCAATTTCTGGAAGAATCGCTGTGCAATGTCGGAAAACACGCTAAAAAATTGACCCGTCTCAGTGCTACTGGCAAGCAAAACAAAGGCTGGTACACCCTAAGTATTAAAGATAATGGATCTAGCATTTGCTCTTCCTCTGAAGGTCGAGGAACAAAGCAGTGTCTAAATCTCGCAAAAAAATTAAAAGGAAAATTTAAGCGAACCTGTCTCGGAGAGAAAGGAACTTTGTGTGAGTTAACTTGGCAGATTACGGGTAGAAGCTGGGATTTCGCTAGTATAAAACGTCATCTCAAAACCAAGATTTTGAAAGGGAGGAGTTAGACATCTCATTAAAAGAGTGAAATTGGATTAATTGAAGACATACATATGTTGAGCTAATATTATGTCCGGTCGATTGACCGCAATTAGAGCAGTAGGTAGGGCTTGCTGAATAACGAGAAAAAAGTGACGCTAATTGGGTTTGTGAGCGCTACTTGGGTGGTAAGCGTGCCAGAAAAACTGCTAAAATCGCTCAAAACCCGTGCATCACCACCTGCGAGCGTGTACCGAAAAGTTGAACCAGCCCCAAGCCGAGCCACCGACTTTTTCCTACCCTTTGGAGGAAAATTGGCAGAAGATAACCGTTGGGTCATCCTCGCCCAACTAATCCCTTGGACAGAATTTGAATCAGAATATGCTCAAAACTTCGTGACAGAAGTCGGTCCACCTGCTAAATCGTTTCGGTTGGCATTGGGGGCATTAATTATTAAGGAAAAATTAGGAATTAGCTCCGCGTGAAACGGTCGAGCAAATTCGGGAGAACCCTTACCTAAAATACTTTATAGGTCAGTCATCCTATAGAAGTGAGATGCCATTTGACCCATCTTTATTAGTTCATTTCCGACAAAGAATCAGCGCCGAACTCGTCAATAAAGTCAACAGAGAAGTGGTGAGGAGATTGCGAGAAGCGACCCGCTGCGAGGGCGAAAAAAAAAATCCCGAAGCCGAAAGTGAGTCACCGAAAAATCGAGGTAAATTAATCCTAGATGCCACCTGTGCGCCCGCCGATATCAGTTATCCAACGGACTTCTCACTTTTAAATCAAGCAAGAGTTCACACAGAAAAAATTATAGATGTTCTGTACGAACCGCTAAAAGGGGAAAGCCTTAAAAAACCCAGAACCTTCCGCCGAATCGCACGACAAGACTACTTAGCGGTGGCCAAACAACGACGACCTTCTCGGAAAACCAGAAGGAAAGCCATTAAAAAACAACTTCAGTATCTCCGAAGAAATTTATCTCACATCTCACATCTGCTCGAGTTAGGAGCCTCCCTGAAGAACCTCAGTAAAAAACAATATAAAACACTGCTTGTGGTGTCCGAAGTTTATCGGCAACAGTTGTGGCTATTTAAAAATCACAAAAAAAGTATTGAAGACCGAGTTGTTAGTCTCAGCCAACCCCACATCCGTCCGATTGTCCGAGGGAAAGCCGGACAAGCCGTGGAGTTTGGAGCCAAACTCTCGGCAAGCTGCTTTGAAGGATATGCACTTTTAGACTTTATTAGTTGGAATAGTTTTAACGAATCGGGGGACTTGAAAGACCAAATAGAAGCCTATCGTGATTTCACAGGTTCTTATCCAGAATCGGTTCATGTTGATAAAATTTATCGGACAAGAGAGAACTTAACCTGGTGTAAAGACAGAGGTAATTAGAATTAGCGGTCCTCCATTAGGAAGACCTCCAAAGGAGGTCAGTGTTCAAAAAAAGAAGCAAGCTCTTGAAGATGAAAAAGTTCGCAATGGGATTGAGGGAAAGTTAGGGACTTGCGGAAGCGGAGATTTAGCCTCGGTCGAGTGATGACTAAACTTCCCAATACTTCTCAAACGGCTATTGTTATTACTTTTTTAGTCATGAATCTTTCCACCGCGCTCAGACGGTTTTTTTGTGCGTTTTTGTGTGCCTTGGCGAAAAACACACGAGTTTTGCGCTTATTAATTACCAAAAGCTATCGCTCGCCTCTTGAGAGTCAAAATACACTTATACTTTCGGAGGCTTGAAATAACTCATCAATCCCGATAGGGGTTTTTCATGACTTATTCAGCCAACCCTAGGTAGGGTTGAACGCAGTGAAACCCAACACTTATGGATGTAGGGTTTCACTCTCGTTCAACCCTACCTACGTATATTATAGTAATCGAGCGGACATGATATAAAACCCTAATAGGAGGACACTGTGAGCATTGAACAAGCCTTACTGGAGCAAATCCGATTTCTTACCCAGAGCAGCAACAGGAAGTCCTGGACTTTGCAGCCTTCCTCCGGCAGCGATCGCCTGGCGTCTCGAAAAAGAAGCGTATACCCGGATTGCATAAAGGAAATGCCTATTGGATGGCAGACGACTTTGATGTTCCGCTTCCAGATGAGCATTGACAAGAATAGTTTTTGCGATCGCCGACTTATTCAGAAAGTCCTACTTACCCATTGCAGAGTTGTGCAATGATAACTACCTTAAAGAGCAATGGGAAATACAAAGTTAAGCAATTAACTTGGCACAAACTACTCTTGTTCGATCTAATCTATTTATTTATTGTAGGACTAATACTAACACAGACTCACTAGAAAAACACAGGAGACAAACAAAAATGGCTGACAAACTGGTTGGTTACTTTGGCAACTGGCACAATACTGCAATGTCCGATAGAAGTTATGAGAAAACAAGCAATAAATCAAACAAGTCATGAATCTTGTGAGATTAGGTGACTTCGCTCCAAAGGTTGAACGACTTATAATCAATTAAGGCATCGGGAATTTGATGTTAACATAGTTGACAATCAGTTCGGACAAAAAACTAAATTAGCCGTTGAATAATTTAAAAAGCAAAAAGGGCTAAGTTATGATGTCAATCCAATGGTTCTTTAACAAACGCATCAACATCAAAATACTCACCTGTTGTGCCTTGAGTTTAACGCCGATCGTAACTACGGCAGTTCTAGCGGGTTATGCACCTGGCGATCAAAAGCCTGTCCCTCCAGAAAGAAGATCGGATGGAGGAACGACTAGAGGGTGTTCTGGAGGAGATATGCCGCTAACTGTTCTCGCCTCTGTGAATTACGTCGGACGAACGATTTCTCGATACCCTACGTTTGCTTGGTTTGTGCCTAATGATTCTGCCTCCAAGTCAATAAAATTCACGATTTACGAGTGGGTTCCAGGTGCTAAACCTAAACAAGTTCGTCAGATGTCCTTGCAGAGTTCACCGGGAATTATGAAATTATCCCCCTTCTCGAATAGCGAACAAGGATTGCAACAGGAGAAACAATATCTTTGGCAAGTTGTTATCAATTGCGACCCAGATAACCCCTCAGGCGATCTAGTAAGCGAGGCAAATATTGAGGTTGTAGCAATGCCTGCTGCCGTGCAAAGTAAACTCAACAAAGCAGTAAATAGCGTTGAGAAAGCTAATATCTATGCTGAGGCAGGTTTATGGTACAACGCGCTAGATGAAGCACTAAAACTGGCCCAAGCTTCAAAACTAGGAGAAGTTGGTTCAACTTTGTTGAAAGATTTGGCGAATTCGGAAGCACCAAAAACCACTTCACAAGTGTCGCTAAAAGAACGGGACGCTCGTGCGAAACAAATTGAAACCTTGAAGCAGATTGCAGATAGCGCACGCTGACATACTTGATAAATTAAACTTTTTAGCAACATTTTAGTTATGACCTATGAAGAAGCGATTGCGCTCGTTACGGCAACTATAGCTCCTCAATCTCTAAGCGAACTGCAAATCAATGTTCTTCGAGGAGCCTGGAACAAACAGTCTTATCATCAGATTTCGCTCGAACTCAATCATGAGTACAGTTACATAAAAGATGTGGGCGCACAATTGTGGCAAATGCTAACCCAGGAGTTAGAAATCGGGGTAACAAAAGTGAATTTGCAGGATGTCCTGAGGCAGTATGCACTGCAAAAACGAACGTGCGATCGGCCTGCATCTTTGCCACGCGATCGGGTCGATTGGGGAGAAGCAGTTGATGTTTCCCAGTTTTGCGGACGACAAGCACAATTAGCAATGCTAGAGCAATGGGTGATGCAAGATTGTTGCCGATTAATTGCGATCGTGGGCATAGGTGGTATCGGTAAAACAATGTTAGTAACTCAATTGGCACAGCAACTTGCTGATACTGAGCAGTTTGAAGTTGTGGTGTGGCGATCGCTGCGACAAGCTCCGTCCTTCGTCGATTTTCTCACTGAATTGACTTGTGCGATCGATCCGGATCGATCGCTGCCGCAGTCACTTGATGCCATGATGCGTCATTTACTACAACAGTTGCGCTCTCGCCGCTGTCTGCTCGTTCTAGATAACGTGGAAACGGTGTTTTCGAGTAAAAAATTAGTGGGTACTTATCGAAGAGGCTGCGAAAACTACGGATGGTTATTTCAGCAGTTGGGAGAAGGACAACATCAGAGTAGCATCTTACTAACAAGTCGCGAAATTCCCACAGAGGTTGCTGTTAACGAAGCACCCACCGCATCAATCCGATTGCTCAGGCTGGAACCAGTATCGATCTCCGAAGGAGAAACAATCCTAGCTTCAAAAGGACTAACAATTGCAGCCCAACAACCGCAAGTACGGGAATTAATTGAACGCTATCAAGGCAACCCACTAGCGTTAAAGATGGTAGCAGAACTGCTCAAAGACTTATTCGATAGCAATATTGCCGCTTTTTTAGCCCAAAAGACGCTGTTGTTTAAAGACATTCGCGATTTACTAGCGCACCAGTTCGATCGCCTTAGTTGGTCAGAGGAGCAAGTGATGTATTGGTTAGCGATCGATCGGGAAGCCGTTACCGCTCAACAGCTACAAGCGGCCCTACCTTTAGTGTCTGTGACAAAGTTGCGGGACGCATTGATATCGCTCGATCGGCGCTCGCTCATAGAAAAAATCAAGCCAACCTCAACTAATTCTGATGCGCTAAATTTGTCAGATGGCGTCAGCTATACTCAACAGCCTGTGGTGATGGAATATGTGATAGAACGATCGATCGAACAGATAACTCACGAAGTAGAGCAAGCGCAGAGCGAGTTCCCCAAAAGCCATACCCTGCTAAAAGTCCAGACTCTAACTGTGTGCGATCCGTGCAGATGCGTTCAGGGGGCGACAAGCGTCCCTGAAGATCGCGCTCCGAAGATAGCTGTGCTGCACGAATCCTCACAGTGTTGATAAAGTTTGAGATTTTTCGATATGAAATTTAACAGTTGAAAGGCGAACAGTCACGAGGGCGATCGTAGGAATAAACCAACTTTCCGAACAACTTCCAACCCTTCGCCCGAACAAGTTACGAAGTTATCTAATTGATTTATTGATAAACTTGTAAATTTGCACATTCAATACATAGTTTTACGAACAAGATCGCACAGCACGATAGAACATCGTAAATTCAAAGGAGGAACATCATGTTTGAATCAGTAAAAACGCCACAGATATCGCAAATTGAGGTGCTAGCATCCGATCTGGATAGTCCACGGAAGCTGAGCTTTGGCCCGGATGAGGCACTCTATGTCGGCCAATTGACTGGGTTTCCTTTCCAATCAAACATCGCACAAGTTTACCGCATCAATGTTACTACAAATGCTGAGTATTGCAGTGGTGGCAATTCATATAAGGCAGTCTCATGAACAAGTCAGTTGTAATCGATCTGGGAAACGGTGACTTAAGCAGCGGATTTCCAAGAGTTACCGCTCAAATTTGGACTGCGGGGCATCCCCACCCGGAACAATTTATCGGCAGCTTGCCCCCCGCACCAAGCTTGATTGATTTGTATAGGAATTGGCAGTTAATTTACAATAACTTATGCTCTCGTAAACAATTGCTGTCTCTGCCAGCGGTAGATGAAGATGATGACGAACTCGAAATCGATGCTGCGGGAATAACTAACGTCTCTCAGCTCAGTTTTGATGAAGTATGTCAACAGTTACAAACAGGGATTAATACTTTGTTGAAATCTCCAGATTTTATCAATATTGAATTGCAATTGCGATCGGCACTAAATCCATCAGAAGACATTCAGGTAATTATTGAAACGGGCGATGAATTGCTGCGGCGATTGCCTTGGCACAGATGGGATTTCTTTAAAGATTATCCCCAATCTGAAATGGCTTTGAGCGTATCAGAGTATAAACGCCCTACACCAAATTCCTCAAAACTAGGAAAAAAGCAAGTTAGAATTCTAGCAATTTTGGGCAACAGTCAAGGTATAAATTTAGAATCAGAAAGTGTACTTTTTAAGAATTTAGATGATGCAGAAATCGCGTTTATTGTCAAGCCGTCCCGCCAAGAATTTAGCGATCGCCTTTGGGACTCTTCAGGCTGGGACATTCTGTTTTTTGCGGGTCACAGTCAAACAGATGGCGAAACGGGTCGGATTTATATTAATGAAAATAAGACAAATAATAGCTTGACAATCGAACAATTAGAGGAAGCGCTCAAACAAGCTATTGAAAATGGTTTAACCCTAGCTTTTTTTAATTCTTGCGACGGATTGGGATTGGCTTTATCGCTGGAAAAGTTAAATATTCCTACAGTTATTGTGATGCGGGAGCTGGTGCCGAACCGCGTCGCTCAAGCATTTTTTGAATATTTTTTAGATGCTTTCGCCCAACAGCGGTTGCCTTTACATTTAGCAGTGCAGCAAGCGCGCCGGAAATTGCAAGGTTTAGAAGATGAATTTCCCGCTGCTTCTTGGCTGCCTGTAATTTGTCAAAATCCGGCCTTGGAAACACCGACTTGGTTGCAGTTAGGTGGAATTACTCCTTGTCCCTATCGCGGTTTATTTGCTTTTCGAGAAGAGGATTCACACTTATTTTTTGGACGCAAAAACTTTACGGAAGATTTAGCGGCGGCGGTGAAAACAAAGCCATTAGTAGCTATAGTCGGGCCTAGCGGCAGTGGCAAATCTAGTGTGTGTTTTGCCGGGTTAATTCCAGCACTGCGCCAGACAAAAATTCAATTGCAGATTATCTCTTTTCGTCCCGGAAACAATCCTTTTAAAGCTTTAGCGGCGGCGTTAGTTCCTCTTTTGGAGAAACGAGATAATCTCAATTCTGATCGTGACAGTGCGATCTTTTCCAGCAAAACTTACTGCACGCTCAAGCGTAAGATAGCGCGGTGTGCTGTGAGAAAAGCAGTGCCAAAAGCATTATTACAAGCAATTTATCACCGCAAATTAGTGCAGGTGTCCGATTCCTCGAATTCCGAATCGAATGCCCGCTGCTTATTTGAACGAAAATTAGAAATTTTGCTTCAACGAGATGACAAAGCTTTATACAAAATTATAGAAAGTTTTGTGGAGCACAACCCAGGCGTTCGCTTAGTTTTAATTGCCGATCAATTTGAAGAACTTTATACCCAAACTCCCGAAGCACAGCGCCAGCTTTTTTTGGAGGGATTGCTGACAGCAATCAGATTAGCTGGAGGGTTTACTGTAGTTTTAACATTGAGAGCAGATTTTTACGGACACGCGCTTTCTTGCCGCTCTTTTAGCGATGCTTTGCAGGGGGCTGTTCACAATTTGGGGCCGATGAGTCGTGAAGAATTGCAAAGTGCGATCGCCCAACCTGCCGCTTTAATGCAGGTAAAATTAGAAGAGGGACTAATAAATAAATTGATTGATGCAGCTTGGGGACATTCAGGACGTTTACCGTTACTCGAATTTGCCTTAACTCAACTTTGGTCGCAACAGCTTTGCGGGTGGCTGACTAATCAAGCATACACAGAAATTGGCGGCGTGGAAGAAGCACTGGCCAATCATGCCGAGGCAGTGTATGCCCAGCTTTCCGAGGCAGACAGGATGAGGGCACAGCGGATTTTTATTCAGTTGGTGCAGCCGGGGAGAGGGACGGATGTTAACCGCCGTTTGGCTACTCGCAGCGATGTCAATTCAGCAAACTGGGATTTAGTAGTACACTTGGCATCAAATCGCTTAGTGGTAACCAGCCACTGCGAATCTACTTTTGAAGAAACAGTAGAAATCCTGCATGAATCATTAATTATAAGCTGGGGTAGGTTGGGAAATTGGATGCAGGTTAACGCGGAGTTTCGCCTGTGGCAAGAGCAGATTCGGGGCGCAATTCGGACTTGGCAAAATAGCAATTTAGATGAAGGAGCTTTGTTGCGCGGCAAGCCTTTAGTTGATGCAGAATATTGGCAGCAGCAACGGCGGGATGAACTCAGCGAGGGCGAGAGAAGTTTTATTGAAGTGAGTTTGAAAGTTCGCGATCGCGAACTTTTCCAGCAGAAACAAAGGCGAAAACTCACTATCTCAGGACTCAGCACAGCTTTGGGATTAGCCTTGATCTTAGCTGGCGTAGCTTGGTGGCAGTCGCAGAATTCAGCCATCAGCGAAATCAAAGCTATTAGTGCGTCCGCAGAAACTCTCTTAACCTCAAATCAAGCGTTTGACGCGCTATTAGAAAGTTTGAAATCATCAAATAAACTCAATGAAATGCCGGGAAGTATGGCATTTTATAAGTTTCAGGAAAAAGCTGCGATCCAGAAGCAAATTGATAGTTTGTTGCAGGAAGCTGTCTATAAAGTCACGGAGCGCGATCGCTTGCAAAGTCACGAAGCTGCGGTGATGAGCGTGAGTTTTAGCCCTCAAGGCAAGACAATTGCCACTGCTAGCGCCGACAATACTATCAAACTTTGGAATTTAAATGGCAGAGAAATTCAAACTTTCAAAGGGCATCAAGCGCTAGTTAATAGTGTTGTTTTTAGCCCCAGCGCTCAGACAATTGCTACTGCTAGCGAGGACAAAACTGCCAAAATTTGGAGTTTAAACGGCAAAGAAATTAAAAGTTTAATCGGGCATAAAGCTGCGGTTAATAGCGTTGCTTTCAGCCCTGATGGTCAAACCATTGCTACGGCCAGTTCTGATAATACGGTTAAACTTTGGAGTTTAAAGGGCAAAGAAATTAAAAGTTTAATCGGGCCTAAAGCTGCGGCGAAGAGTGTTATTTTTAGCCCCGACGGTCAAACCATTGTTACGGCTAGTGATGATAATACTGTCAAACTTTGGAACCGGAACGGGAAAGAAATTAGAACTTTATCAGGACATAAAGATTGGATTTGGAGCGTTAGTTTTAGTCCAGACGGCAAGACAATTGCCACTGCTAGTAAAGACTCTACAGTCAAACTCTGGACGTTGGAAGGAAAGCAGATCGAAACCCTCAACGGTTTCGGATATTCGTTCACTAGCGTCAGTTTTAGCCCTGATGGCAAAACTATTGCGACAGCCAGCGCTAACAAAAAAGTCATTTTATGGAGCGCATCGGGTAAGAAACTTCAAATTTTAACCGGACATAAAGATTGGGTTTGGAGCGTTAGTTTTAGCCCCGACGGTCAAATGCTGGCTACTGCTAGTAAAGATCGAACTGTCAAACTTTGGCAGTTGAAAGGTAAAGAACTGCAAATTTGGTCGGCGCATGAAGGTGCAATCAATCGCGCCATTTTTAGTCGAGATGGTCAAATGCTTGCTACTGCTAGTCACGACCAAAGTGTTAAATTTTGGAGCAGGGCTGGGAAAGAACTGCAAGCTTTTAAAGGGTTTGATAGCAAGTTAACAGACATCGGTTTTAGCCGTAAGGGCGACAAATTTGCCACAGCTACCAGCGGGGGAAATGTCACAATTTGGCAGCGTAATGGCGAGAAAATTAAAAGTTTTAATAACCCCTCTGATTGGATATGGAGCGTTAGTTTCAGCCCGGACGATCGGACGATCGCCGCCACTAGCACTACTGAGAAATCAGTCAAACTTTGGAGCGTAGATGGCAATCAAAAGGCGGTACTCAAGGGGCATACAGATGGGGTAAACGGTGTCAGTTTTAGCCCGGACGGTCATAGAATTGCTAGTGCTAGTTGGGATAAAACTGTCAAACTTTGGAGCAAGGAAGGTAAAGAAATCGCCACGCTCAAGGGGCATAGCGACGGAGTTCACAGTGTCGTTTTTAGCCATGACGGTCAAACGATCGCTTCTACGAGCGAAGATAAAACAGCAAAACTTTGGACTCGTGAAGGTAAGGAAATTGCGACATTAAAAGCGCATAAAGATGCTGTTTGGGATGTGGATTTTAGCCCGGATGACCGCAGAATTGCTACTGCTAGTTGGGATGGTTCTGTCAAACTTTGGACTCGGAAAGGTAAAGAAATTGCGACGTTCAGAGGGCATGAAGCTAAAGTCCTCAGTGTCAGATTCAGTCCCGAGGGACATCAGCTTGTTTCTTCTGACGAAGCGGGAAAGTTAATTGTGTGGAATTTAGATTTAACACCTGACGATTTGCGGGTGCGCGGTTGCGATTGGGTGCGCGATTATCTACAGAATAATCCTCATGTTTTAGAGAGCGATCGCCACGTTTGTGACGGAATTGGGGAACATTCGTCAAGGTAGCGGAACCTGGACAGCACTGTACCGATCGACTTTGGCTTGATTAAGGATACAATAAGTTAGATTGAGTCCGCTGATTTCAAAATTCAGTGATGGGGAAAATTGGCTATGGATGCAACTGGTGCGAATCTGCCGCTTAAAAAAATGCAGTTTAAGATTGACACAGCTAAGAAAGAGCGGGAAGTAGCTGAGATTGTAGAGTCCGATGAATTTAAACTGTTGGAACAACAGGTAAGCAAGTTCAGAAATCAATCGGAAACAGCGATCCTGCTTCGCAGGGCTAACGCTAACGAATCTGCACTAGAGCCTGTGCTGGAGACAAACATCTCAGGATTGCCCGATCGCCTAGAAGTAGCTTTAAAAATTCAGTCCGAATCACAAAATTCCGCTGCTGTCAACCCCCAATTTTGAGATCATTGCCAGCAAGAACTGGCTCGCTGTATCGGGCCGCTCGCCCATTGTATGATTGAGGAGATATTAGCTGAATCTCCGCATTTAACGCCTCAGCAATTGGTGGAAGCGCTGGCGACAGAAATTTCCGAGTCTGGGCGATCGCAAAATTTTCTTGACAGCATCAAAATCCCGGCTGCATCTAACTCGGAAACAGAGACATCTGAGAGTGTGACTGACTCTGATAAAATGGGCGATTTGGGCGATCGTCTCAACCCGCAATTTCTAGAGCATTGCCGACAAGAATTGAGGTATCGATGTAGGGTGCGTCGCTCATTGATAGTCGTAAATAGCCAAAATTGTTGCTGCGACGCACCCTACTTTAACTGAAATTTTAAAATGGCGAATTAAGATTATTCGCCTTTCAACATATCCGGCAACCACAACATAATTAGTATTAGCAAACAGATAACTACTAAGCCAACACTAAAGATCATGGTGTCTTTTGAATCTTGTGCTGCTTGCATAATATAGAGTGTTTTTAACATAAAAAATTTCCTCAACTTTTCTAAATTTTAGATGATAATTAGTAGGTTGGGTTGAGGTACGAAACCCAACAAATTAAGGTTTGTTGGGTTTCACTATCGCTCAACCCAACCTACAATTCTCAATTTGAAATGGTAGAGATATGCCGGCGGAACATCTCTACCAGGTTTTGTTTAATCTGCCACAATGTCAATTAAAGGAAATGCCTGACACCAATTTTCTATGGATTTAAAAGCTTCCTGTTTGAGCTGACCCAGCATACTAAGATGATGTGGTGGAATGCGATTGCCATATACGCGGTCAAGGTTGTTTTGCCAGTGGACTAAGGTGGGAATTGATTGAGGTCTTCGATCTTGCATGAATTGAATTCGCCAGCCAGCTTGCTCAACATCTCGTCTCAGTTCAGAAGTGGAACAGAAGACCATTGAATCACCAAATACAGTTCGATTACCTTGATAGCTATCAGAGACGCAGTTAACCGAAAGAATGAGACGTGGTGCGTGCTGTCGAAGTTGTTGTAATAACTTGAATTTATCACGAATATGAGACAAAGCTTCCATCATGAAAATTAGATCATATTCACCATCAATTGTATCTTGTTCCAAATCACGCTGCCAAACATTTAAACCCGTACTTCGGCAGTATTCTGCTTGTGCTGTACTGATGGTAATTCCTTGGACTGAACAATTGCGTTCTTTGGTGATTAGCCTCGCTGGTCCTCCCCAACCACACCCCACATCTAAAACTCGTGAATCTAAAGGAATATAAGGGTAGAAATTTTTGATAGTTTGGCGCAAACCTGTTTCTAAATCTTCATCGCCCAGAAAGTATCCGTAATGGTAATGTAATTCTTCACCGATAATCTGTTTCCATTCATGAATTGATTCGTTTGAATAGAATTGGTTCAGATCAAATTTCGTTTTTGACTGCATTTTAATCCTCTTAATGTGGTTGTACATCACTAGAACTCCTGCATAAATCCTGAACGCCCCCTAAATCCCCCAATTCTGAGGGACTTTGACTCTTATTCCCCCCAAAGTTGGGGGGCTAGGGGGGCGAAAATTCTATTCGTGCAGGAAGTCTACAGAAGTCCCTGGCTGGTTTCAGGCATCTACTTTAAAGCGATCGCTTTTTCTTCTAAAATCGCTTCTTCATGACCTTGCCAAGGGACTGAAGGATAATGAGGAACCCTTAATTCAACATCTTTCGGTTTCGGTTCATCATCTAAAACTGCCTTCTTCAACATGAGGTTTAAATAGTGGAAGGTATAGGTAGATGGTATTCCACGCTCTTCCAATATAGAAACAATTTCTTCAGCAGTTTTACCACCTTGGTGAATTATTTCACCCAATTCTCTTAAAGGAGATTCCTGGCGAAACTTAAAGGTTTTGATGCGGTTTGAGAGCTTAAAACCATCAGCAAGGCTTTCATATTTTAGGTCAGGACGGAAGTTAACCAAATCTTGTGGTCTGACCTCTGTCGGCATATTATTATCAAGCATTCTTTCAAGAAGAATCTTTAAATCTTGACCATCAGAAAAAGTTCCTTCATCAAACACTATATAGCCTAGGGGCCAGCGCTCACTGGCATTACAAGGGCTGATCAATTTAACGCTACGCTCTACCATATTGAACAAGAATCCTGTGACGCAGGCAATGGTTCCTTGGTCTGGTAATTCGCTATCTTCTTGTCCTTTCTTCAGCTTTTGATCTCTAGAGCGACCAGCGTCAGCTTTGATACTATCAGCTTCCTGGTTTTGCAGTACTAAACTGACAAGAAGTAACTCTTCTGGAGTAAACTTTTCATGAACTTGATTGAGCATTTTCAAGGAAAGAATAGAGAAGCGATTATTCAAACATCCCTTTTCTTCTGAGACTTTTAGAAGTGCCTTGGTGCGATTTATATCTTTAAGAGGTTGAGCTGTTGTAGTTTGGGGAAATACTCCTAATACTTGATGAAAATCGTGGCAAAATTTTTCATAGTCAGGATTATCCAAGGGATCTGTCGCCCAGTAGCAAAAGCCTGCCCCTGCTGCTAGCCCTAAGATGTCTTGCATGACTTCTAGGACTTCATTCCACAATTTAGCATTTTCTGGGCTATACAGAAAAATATCACCTAGACGAGGCGCAGAGACACCACAGAAATGACATCCAACTGAACAACCTTTGCTAAGTTCCAAAGCCATAGGAACTTGAGCAATAGAATGGTGTACAGTTTGTCTAAATTGACTTTCTGAACGAGCGATTTGTCGTGTGCGCCATGCTTGAAAACGAGAATCTTTGAAAGAATCAAAAAGCAAGTCTAATAGGTTTTTGACTCGGAAACTTTCCTGAAAGTCATGACATTGCTTTAAAAGAGGATATGATTCTATCACTTCTGCTTCATTGGTTTTTTCTGTAAGATTTGTATCCCATACTGGTCTAATTTCTTCAGGATCAACTTTCAGCTCGTAGTCAGCAATTGCTTGATGAGGATTTGCTAACATCTGCTCTCGAAAATTTTGCTCCCCATGCCATCTCTGGCTTAAACGTTTTATGTAGCTAATAGATTTTAAGAATTCTGCATCCATTGCCTTCAAGTTGTCAAACTGGGCTTGTTGGAATGCTTTAAGATCGCTAACATTAGTAATGGGTTGAGGTGACATATTATCAGTTAAATTTTGAGTTGTTTTAGACATAGTAAGACTCCATGTAAGACGGGTTCTAGATAGAAACTATCGTTAAACTCAAACGACACTATAGGCTAGTACTAGATTTGGCAGTGAAACATCCTATATCTCAGCAGTATATGTATGACCGCAGGTCGTTACACCTCTTGCACCACCTGCCACAGCATCTAAAGCTTCATCAGATAACTCTTCAACAACTTCTGGTTTCTTAGGGATGACTAAATAGTAAGTGGTTGAGGTTTCTTCTAGTACCTGAATTTGTACATTATCCGGCACAGGAGAATTTAATATTTTGGAAAAAACTACTTTAGGATTACTAATTAATTCTTGCTTAAATTTATCACTTTCCCAAGCTTTGGCAATAAATTTTGCTGCTAACTCTTGTCTTTGCTTGAGTTCAGCATTTTGTACATTCATCACAAATGCTCCAATTCAAAAGTCTGAAAATTGCCAAGCTTTGTTGGTCTGAGAAAAACGGCGGTAGCCAGCTATATATATTTACTAACCGCCGTTAAACTAGAATGAGATTTAGAACTTGATGTATCCGCCACCGCCTTTATCGCCATCAATTCTGGTACCAACAATCCAGCCACCACCGGCAACAGCTTCCAAAGCTTCATCAGATAATTCTTCAGAAACTTCGGGATTCTTAGGAATGACTAGATAGTAAGTGTTGGGAGTTTCTTCTAGTACTTGCAAATCGACATTTTCGGGAAATGGTGAACCCATCGCTTTGGCAAAAGTCGCTTTCGGATTACTGAGCAATTCTTGTCGGAATTTGTCATCTTCCCAAGCTTTGGCAATACATTGGGCTTCTAGTTCTTGGCGTTGTTTGATGGAATCGTTTTGTGCAATCATTTGATATTCTCCATTTGGGTTGATATCTCATATATTAGTTAAAAAAAATGCTATATACAATGCACTATCTTTCGATTAAAACTAACAATTTTTTAGCGTGACTTATTTTTTGATTTGGACTAACAATTCTTTAGGTTATTCTCAACTATTAACTGTGTTCGTTGCCAGTTTCTCCAAACTTGGGGTGTAGTTCCGTGATATTGCCGAAACTGACGGAAGAAATGTGCCTCATTCTGATAGCCCACTGACCAAGCAATCTCATTTGCTGTCTGATTGGTGTCCAAAAGCAAGCGGCAGACCTCTGCCATTCTGCGCTCTACAATCCATTGGTTTACTGTTTTACCTGTCTGTCGTCGCACTAGGTCAGTGAGGTAAGCTGGTGAATAGTCAACTGCCTGAGCAACATCACACAAAGTAATGGCTTGGTGATAATTTGCTTCGATGAACTGGAAAACGTCATTCAGCTTGGGACTATTGGGAAAAATCGAGGACACGCCTTCTAGCTGCTTGTCTTTGATCAGCTCTTCGATGAAAACACAACAGCTTTCTTTATTTTTGTACTCCGAATAGTTAGCCGTAACCTCTACTGGAATAACCTTTTTTTCCTTATTTTGATAGATGTATCGACCGTGGATTGAACCTTGCTGTTTAATAGTTTTCCAGACTTCTGACCAAACTTCGGGCGTGAAATTTGGGTCGATATCTTCTACAGTCATAGTTAGCAAATCTTCACGGGAGTAGCCAGTAAATTCACAGGCTGCATCATTAACACACACAAAACCTGCTTCTGGAGTTATCCATAAAACTGCATCTTTAGCACTAGTTATTAAGAACTTAGTAAGGTTTAACTCCTCTTCTGACTGTGAGTTAGATTGGTTTGAATTCATCTTGGTATAAACCATTATTTAATTCACTGTATTTGCAGATTATTTAGTTTTGTCCTGTTGATTTTAATCAGATCAATTTTCTGCTCAGATCACCCGGCTATCCAACGATGACCAGAAGCTAAATACCCCTTAGCTTCCAAAGGACAGCCTGGCTGATAGACAATTTTTATATGATTGATCATTCTCCAATACACACTGTACATAGACTGGGAAAACACAGATTCCCAGCTTAGATTGCCTTCTTGTTTATATTTCTGTTTGTCAATTCCAGACCAAGTTAAAAGCGCATCTCGCTTGGCTGGAGTACATAACCTTGAATCAACCAAATTATCCAAAAATAAATGCCATCTTGGTTCATAGCGTGGCTGCTTTCTTAGGTAACATTCCAAACCAAGTCGAGGGTATATTATTTCACCCACATCAAAGGCTAGGACGACATAATCGACAAGTTTTGATAGATTATAGATTAAGGGGAAAAATGCCTCTGTCGGGTCACTCCAGCCAATTTTCAGGAGGTAATCTAATAGCTGGTCGGGAGGAATATTGATTACATTTACTCTGACTCCCAAACCAGGACGAGACAACATCACAGCAAAATGAGCGAACTGTGCTCCATCCGGTAGAAAATCAGCACAAAGCTTAAGATTTGATTCAATTAATGGCGATAATGGATAATTTAGTAAACCCAAAGCTTCTGAAATTAAATCAGGAAACGAACAATTAATTTCACGATTTAATTCTAAGAAAATACAAGGAATTGGTACAGAAGACAGCGACTGATCTAAATCAAATTCCATCCCAACCGCTTTCAACTTTTGATGTAGGCTTGATGTTGGATTAGTCCACTTTTGATAAAAGTCTTGAAATGAACACCATACAGGTGAAGTGAGGAACCTTTCTGGTAGAGATTTAGTGAGGGGAGGCAGATAAAAAGAGAAATCTACTTGTGTTTCATCAGTACTGAGACGACACTCGAAAAGATTCTCGGTCAAACAAGGTAAAATTGGCTCTAAACCTTGGATATGGGATACAACTTCCGGAGAAACTAAATCTGAGTGCAGATGGGGAGTAATAACTTTGAGATAATCTTCTATCGAACTATTCATCAATTATGCTCCTACTGGATGAATTACTTAACCGACATCGAGCCAATGACTTTTGCTAGGTATAACTAACTCTTCTGCGGATCTAATGGGTAAGAGTGCGATCGCTTTAAGCATTGACTCTGTATATCAAGTTAATAGGTAACAGTCGCTTTAACTTATGCAGTTTGTTCGTTCTGCTATAACTGCCGCGCCACCAATCGAGCAAATAACCCTTCTTGTTTAGCCAGTTCATCAAACGAACCTGCCTCCACTAAACGGCCAGCTTCTATTACATAAATGCGATCGGCATTTCGGATCGTACTCAAGCGGTGAGCAATGACTACTCGCGTCGCATTCAACTTGTCCAAACTCTCAGTAACGATCGCCTGCGTGCGGTTGTCCAAAGCACTGGTAGCCTCATCCATCAAAATAATTTTCGGTTTTAAGACGATCGCCCTAGCAATCAGCAACCGCTGCCGCTGTCCCCCCGAAAGATTCGTGCCGCCCTCACTAATCACAGTGTGCATTCCCATCGGCATTTGGTCGATATCCTCAGCAAAACCAGCCATTCGCGCCGCTTCCCACGCTTCATCCAGTGTCACCAATGCCCCGCAAGTCAGGTTGTCAAATATCGAACCAGTAGTCATTCGACCGTTTTGCAGCACAACTCCCAACTGCCGCCGCAAAGCCTGGATATCCACCCCCATCAAATCTTGGTCATCGTAAAAAACAGTCCCGCTTTGCGGCGTTTCAAACCCCAACAACAACCGAAAAATAGTTGATTTTCCGCTACCCGACGGCCCGACAATCGCCACAAATTCCCCCGGCTTAATCTGAATGCTCACATCCTCCAGAATCATCGGCCCGTCGTCGCGGTAGCGAAAAGTAACGCGATCGAGCACTATATGACCTTTTAAGCGACCCGGATCGCTCTGACTCGGGTCAGATTCTGGCGTTCCCTGGACGATCGCCCTAGCTCTTTCCCACAGCGGTACAATGCCTAAAATATCAGTCAAAGTATTGCTCAAATCAGTGACAGCAGACAGAAAAGTTCCAAAGGCAGAATTAAAAGCCAAAAATGTACCCGCATTCAGCCCTTGATTCCCTTTAGCTTGATTCATCTGCATAAACAGAATTGCAAACCAAAACATCAGTAAAGAACTCACCAACGGCAGCACTTCATTAAACACCGAAACGCTGTCATCAATCCGTTTGATCCCGAGCTTTAGCTTAATTCGCTGGCTGTACTTTTTCGCCCAAGCTGCAAAAGCTCGCCCTTCCGCCGCAGCTACCCGCAGCTTTGATACACCGTTAATTAACTCTACTGTCAGCCCGTTAATTTCACCGTGTGCCATCTCCATTTTCCGCTCTTTGCGAATCAACAAAACGCTAGATATTCCAGTCACAATTACCGCTACTAAAGTTAAACCAATTCCCACTAAAGCTAGCCGCACGCTGTAAAAGAACATCAGTCCCAAATTCAACAGAGAAAACACCGCACTTAAAAGAGTGCGTTGTGTTGCACCGCTGAGTTTGCTGCGGATCAGGCTGACTGCCTGCAAACGAGTTAGCAAATCACCAGAGGAATAGTTGCGGAAAAATGCTGGTTTTAAATTCAGCATTTTGTCCCAAACTGCTGGCTGCAAAGCTCCTTCAGCAGCGTTTTCTACCCTTAGCGTCAGAATTGTTTGAGCAATTTGAAACGCGGTTTTTCCAAGGGTGGCAGCCAACAGCACTAGCCCAATTTGCCACAGCACAATGCGATCGCTCCCAGGAATTGCATCGTTGATTACAATCGCCGTCGCTTGGGGCGTCACCATCCCCAACAGCGTTACCGCGATTCCGAGGACGATTACAGCGAACAGGCTTTTTTCAAAGCCTCTGATGCCAAATCGAAACACTTGAATGACGTTGAGAACTACAAGCGGCAGCGGTCGGTAAAACATTTGAGCTTCCGGCAACAGCGTCTTTGCTACTGCTGCTGTCACCGGAGTCCAAGTTCGCCGCTCCCCGTCAAACAAAACATAATTATTTCCCCGCGGCAGCAGTGCCACCGGCCTATTGTCTGATGCCATATAAGCCAATAGCGGGCCGTGTTCGCACCGCCACCAATTCCCGGCCAGCAACACCTGGCGGGTGCGAAATTGCGACGATCGCGCGATCGCCTCCATCGGGTCTTTCAGCCTGCTCAGATCCGCAGATTTCGCCGGCGGACAAATCGCGATTCCCATTGCCCGACCAACCGCCCCAGCAGCCGCCAGCAGAGGCGTTTCTTCCTCAAAAAACTTGGTTTCTTGAGGGTGAAGCAGTGCAACAAGTTGTCCCAGAGCACCGTCTGTCACCTGTTGATTCAGCTCCTCCCGCTGCAAAAATCGCTGAAATTCTGCTGCTGTTTCCTTGTTTAGCTGTAAATTCAAGCGATCGAAAAAATAGGCGTGCAGCAAAGCCAAACCAGCAGGAATTTGCTCGCTGTTTTCCAGTTGAGCCGTTGCCGTAGCCTGCAATTCAACCGAAGTCTCGGCCAAAAGCCACATACCAGGAGCGATCGGAAATCTTGCGGAAGTTGAATCTAGTTTCAAATCCTCGATTCCCATCCACCAGACAATGCCGCTGCTTAAATTTACCCAAACTGGGCGATCGTTTTCTGGTGAAAATACCTCTGCTATTTGTAATGATAAATATTGAGAATTGGGGAATTGGGAATTGGGAATTGGGAATTGGGAATTGGGAATTGGGAATTGGGAATTGGGAATTGGGAATTGGGAACTTGTACTGAGCGTAGCCGAAGTATTGTGGATTTCTGCTTCGGGTAAGTCTCCTGTTAACTGTTCTCCTAAGTGTTTTACCCATGTTTCTAGGAGAGCGATCGCCTTTGTACGATCGGCTGCAACGGGATCGGTAAAATCTGCGATCGCCAGCGGCAGCAATTCTGTTTGTTCGATCGCCACTGCCAACATAGCCCACCCGTCCCGCAGCGCCGCCCCAAACAAAGCCTCACCTGCGCTGACACTGAACAGATAGTGGCGGTGTCCCGCAGGTTCGTCGGCCTCAACCTCGGTCGCAAACACCGCCAGAGTGCCGGACTCGATCGCCCACACCGTCGCAGCGTCATCCAGCAGCAGCGGTTCGTTGCCTCTAATTCGGCGCACTTCCCCAGCCGGATTGAGTAAAAGCGGCGGGGAATTGCGATCGTTTTGACTGCGGTCAAACACTGGCTGCGTCGGAGCGTCCGTTACTGTATCTGCTGTCTGGGAAATTGGTGCCGGTGAATTGCGATCGCGAACAGAAATTTTAGGGAAAAAATTCTGCCGTTCTCCCGAACCAGTGCCGTTATTTTCGTGCGATCGCGGATTTTTGCCTTCCATAACCTATGCCTCCTCCGAACTAATCAAACGAACATAAGCCCCCGCGCGATCGCGCAAGTCCTCGTGAGTACCTCTCTCAACCACTTTCCCCCGTTCCAGCACCAGAATTTCGTCGCAGTCCCGAATCGTACTCAGCCGGTGAGCTACCACAATACAAGAACAGCCGCGACGGCGCAGGTTGCGATCGATCGTCAACTCTGTTTCAGCATCCAAGGCACTCGTTGCCTCGTCGAGCACCAACACCGCCGGATTTCTCACCAAAGCCCTAGCAATTTCTAAACGCTGGCGCTGTCCCCCGCTCATGTTCGTGCCCCCTTCGCTGAGTTGGGCGTCATATCCCCCAGGCATATTCAAAATCAAATCGTGAATCGCCGCATCTGTGGCGGCGCGCACCAAATCAGCTTCTGGAACCGTTGAGTCCCACAGGGTGAGATTTTCGCGAACAGTCCCCGCAAACAAAAAGATATCCTGCTCAACCATTGCGAGCGAATTAGCGAGGATCGATCGCTGAATCTGTTGGCGGGGAATGCCGTCAAACAAAATTTCACCTTCCCAAACCTGGTAAAGCCCAGTAATCAGTTTGGCAACAGTAGACTTGCCAGAACCGCTGCCGCCTACCAAAGCTATCCGCTGACCGGGTTTGACAGTGACAGTCAAATTTTCAATTAAGGGAGAGTCTAACCTGTTGTAGCCAAAACTGATGTTTTGCAGTTCGACATAACCCTTTAGCTGAAACGAGTCTGAGGTGATGCTGTTTGAGGAATGCGGTGCAGAGCCGATCGCCCTTGTCTCTACAATTGACCCTGGGGAATTGGCAGGAATTTCTAATCCTGCGTCCCCAAGCGAATACCTGTGGAACCCTCTACCCCTCTGGGCTTCTGGATCGGTGGGATTTTGCAAAACATCATCGAGACGGCTTAAATCGGCTTCCAGCTCTTGCAGGGTAGTGCCAAAACCGACAAGATTGTTAACTGGCGTCAGAAATTCCTGCGTTAAACTTTGGTACGCGATCAGCATCCCCATACTCAAGCTGCCGTTCATCACCCGCAGCCCGCCGACAACTAAAATAGACGTTGAGGCCAAGCCCATCAAAAATCCGGGCAATATTGACAGAATTTGAGACGGGAGTGCCAATTCTTGCTGGGCGTTGAGCATTTTGGCATAATAGCCAGAAAACTTAGAAAACAAGTCATACTCTAAACCGCTGGCTTTGATTGTTTCGATCGCTTGGATACCGCCGATCCCAACTCCGCTGACTTTGCCGCTTTCAGATGCGAGTCTGGTATTGGTATCGACGCGGCTGCGGGATAAAGATTGCAGGGCGAAGAAGTTGAGGGCGGCGAAGAAAATGGCGACACCGGTTAACACTCGATCGTACATCAGCATGATCGCAGCGTAGAAAACCATCATCACCGTGTCGATCGCAGTGGTAGCAAGTTTTCCCGACAATACCTCTGCAACCTTGTCATTAAGTTCGCTGCGGCTGCTGATTTCGCCCGTGAATCTCTGTGCGTAAAACCCGACTGGCAAGCGTAAAGTATGCCACAGAAATTGTCCCGACATTGAAACCGACAATTTAACAGCAAGCCGCCGCAGGTAAACAAACCGCAATTTGGCCAGCAGCCCCCGGATCGCAGTTGCAAACAGCATTACCAACAGCAAAGGCCGCAGCCATTCAGTACGGTTTTCGACGAGAATTTCATCGATAAAAATTTGGCTGAAAGCCGGTACCGCCAGACGGGGAACAGTTAGCAGCAATCCTGCTACCAAACAAAAGGCGATCGCCCACCGCGAACTTTGGAGGCGATCGCTTAAGGCAGGGATAATTCCGGGTTTTTTGCCTCCTTTTTTAAAGTCTGGCCCCGGTTCCATCATCAGGACAACGCCGGTATAAGCGCGATCGAATTCATCGAGATCGACTGTTCTCGGCCCCGCAGCCGGATCGTTGAGGTAAACGCGTTTTTTAGTAAACCCTTCTACTACTAAAAAGTGGTTGAAGTTCCAAAAAACAATATAGGGAGGGGGAAGAATTTTTAAGTCGGCGATCGGCTTTTTGAATCCTTTAGCATCCAGGTTGTAAAGTCGAGCTGCTTTGAGTATGTTGGATGCTTTGCTGCCATCTCGCGAGACTCCGCACTCGCGGCGCAATTCTGTTAGCGGTACAGTTCCGCCCCAGTAGCTCAAGATTATTCCTAAAGCAGCGGCACCGCATTCAACTGCTTCCATTTGCAAAATTGTCGGAGTGCGGGCGCGTCGCAGTTTGCGTTTGATCTTGAGTTTGGCAATAAAAGAGGATAAGTTCTTGGGTATAAAAGAGGATAAGTTCATAGCTTTGTTTGTTGTTTGCGATATGCGCTGTGAATTAATTTTTTTTAACGAACCGCGAAGGCGCGTTCTGCGAAGCAGTTCCCGTAGGGTAGAGCGCGAAGAAAGAAAAGCTTACTGGCTCGGTATTCTTCCTTCTTCCTTCTTCCTTCTTCCTTCTTCCTTCTACTTAGTTAACGCCTGTCAAAGACTTAAAAATAGGAATCACGTAAGAAATAGGCGCTTGTTCTGCGATTTGCACTCTGACTGAGGCGGTAGTTCCTGACGTAAGTTTTAGCGCAGGCCCTTTGGAGGAAGACCACTTATAACCGCTGATATTATTTGAATCTTCTTCCAGTTCAGCAAATATTTGTACTGGCGCGCCGCCGCCCGCTGTCAAACTTTCCGAGAGTTTATTTGCCATATTTTCGTTGCCAATAATTGCTGACATTTCTTGGTTGGTTACGGGGAAGGGAGAAACGCGAGTTACTTTGCCGATAATGCCGCCGTAGCGTTCTCGCTTGACGACGCTGGGAGTAACTTGTACGCTCATTCCAGGTTGAATTTGTTTCCCATCTTTGTCAGCAAAATAGACGAGACTTATTATTTTTGCACCCGGATCTTCTGCTTCGATCGCCCCTAACCGCATACCGGCACTGAGAATTTGACCGGGTGCGACGCCAAGTTCTAAAATCTTGCCGTCATATTGGCTGACAATTTTGCTGTCGCCTGCCAATTTCATGTCTAATTGGGCAATCTTGCGTTTAATTTCTTGAATCTGATTTGTTTGGCTGACAGTCTTTTCTAAATCTTGTTGGGCTAACTTGGTTTCTTGATTTTTGATATCTTTGATTTTGGTTGTGATTTCGTCAATTTTGTTGAGATTTTGGAGGTGTTCGCGTTCAGTCGTAGTCTTTTCAATGTCTACTTGTTGAATATTGTTTTTAATCTCGTTCATTTTAGTGAGATTTTGTTGGTATTCGCGTTCGGCATTGGTCGCTTGAATGTCGATTTCTTGAAGGTTATTTTTGATTTCATTAATTCGATTGAGGTTTTGCATATATTCGCGCTCGTTAGTAGTTTTCTGAACATCGAGTTCTTTGAGTTGCGTTTCGATATCTGAGACTTGCAGTTGAGATTTCATATATTCCTGCTGGACTTGCAAAAGCTGTTCCTGGGTGATAATCTTTTCATCAAAAAGACTGCGGTGGGCTTCTACCCGCTGCTGTAGGGTTTTTATTAAAGAACTGATTTCTTGCTTTTGCTGTTTGAGGTTTTGACGTTTTTCTTCGATCACTGTGAGAGTTTGCTGCCGCAGCAAGGGCACGCTCGATTCTCGGCGCAGACTTTCTTGCAGGGTTTCGCGTTTTTGTGTCAAAGCATTGAGGGTTTGTTGGCGCAGCAGCGGTGCGATTGACTCTCTCCGCAAACTTTCTTCCAAACTTTGGCGTTTTTGTCTTAAAGCAGTGAGGTTTTGTTGGCGCAGCAGCGGTGAAATTGATTCTCGGCGCAAACTTTCTTCGAGGTCTTGTTGCTGCTTTTGCAGCGTGTTTAATTCCTGCAAAATCTGTTGTTTTTGCAGTTTATTTGTATCGATTTTTTGCCGTTCCAGTTCAGCTAATTTTGCTTTTTCTTGTTCTAATTGTTGCTTGAGGGTTGATTGGTCAATTGTCGCGATTACCTGACCGCGCTTCACTGTATCTCCCACTTTAATCTTCAGGTTTAATAATCCACCGGCATTCGGTGCTTGAAATTGCACGATTCGGCGCGGCTGAATCAATACTCCTTGACCCGTCACATTCAGCGGAATTCGCCCAACTACACTCCAAACAGTGGCAGCAGCTACTAAGGCGCCGATCGCACTTAAAGGCAGCCAAGCTCTTGGACTAACTACCTGAATCATTTGATCCAGTCTTTCTGGCGAAGATAAGCGCTCTAGCGCTTCTTGACGGAAAAGTTTGTTATTTTTAGTTTGCACCTTCTAATTCCTCCTGTTTGTTCTAGCGAGCGCAGTCCTTAAAACAATTGAATTAAATCGAAATCTTTAACCGCTTCAGCATCCAATCAAATCTCTTACCCCCTAAACTGAGATCGTCCATCATGTTGACATCGATTTCATCAGCGTATCGAGAATTTCCCGACAGATTTTCCCCCAACAGATAACTACTTCTGCCGTATCCGACGCGACCGATTAGAGCTTGCATTCTAGCAGAAATTAACATAGCAATCGCTCTCAAAAAACGAGTCCCCATCGCCGGATTTTTCTGTATTTCAATGGACAATTGTTGTTTGTCGATCGCCAATACCTGTAAATTTTCCAAAGCTTTAAAACTATAAGCCGACAAACGGGTATCAATTAAAGCCATTTCCCCAGTAATTTCACCCCTTGTCAATTGAGCAATTTCGTATCCGGGCGACTCATCGCTTTCCTCCAAATTTTCAAGCATTGAAAAAACGCTGGCGAAACTGCTGCTGCTATTTTCACTGAAAGCAACTGATGCAGTTCCCCGCAGCAGCAGGTAAAGCGTATCTACTGGCCGATTTGCCCGAATTAACATCGTGTCGGCGGCAATTTCTTCAACGCGGCTGTATCTGACAATCCAGTCAACATCACTGTCGCTGAGTTCCCCAAACAGCAAGGGAATATCTTGCAGGGGCGATATTTTCAAATTCTGGCGGCGGATAAATTGTTGAATTAATCGATCGAACCGGTTTTGCTGTAAAATTGCGATCGCCCGATAAAACCGACAAGCAAAGTCCGCGTCTTGTCGCAGTTTCCCCAGCAATTTCTGGCGGGGCAAAACTAAAACTGTTGATTTTTCTGTTGTTTTTACCGCAGTGGCGGCGGGACTGAGATTGAGAAATGATGTTTCCCCTAGCACGTCGCCGCTAGAAAAGCGACCAATTTCTTGCTCTAAATCTGTGTCATCTTCCACGGCAGAAAAACCACCTGCTAATACACTTTCTGAGTTGCTTTTAACGGTAGCGGTTAGACTGCCATCAAGCACAATATACAAGCTGTTAACGCTGCTTTGCTGTCGGATCAGTATGGTGTTAGAGGCAAGCTGCTGTCGGCTGCCGTTGGCGATCATCCAGTTAATGTCGCTGTTATTCAACTGTTGGATCAAAACTTCTGTCATAACCTTTTTTTGTTTTATGTATTGTTGTCATTCACTGCGGGCGATCGGATGTTTAAACTTCATCACTCTTGGAGGAAACTGTCACATCAGGTAGGGTGCGTCAGATGGGAAAACCCTTATTTTTCCTATTCACCTGAAGACTGACGCACCCTACAACATCGTTAAAGTGTGCCAGGGCTTTAGTCGAGTTCATATTGCCACAGCCAAGTTAGCCGACGCTGCAAATTTTTGCAAAAATTCGGCAGAATCGTCCGCTAATTCTTCTAGAGTTAGGGCAGTTAAAGTTACGATCGCAGAAACTTGTTCTAAAGGACTTCTCTGCTGTTGGCAAAATTGTTTGTCAAAGCGATCGAGATTTTCCGCTGCTTTTTTCACCAGTATTTGCAGAATTTTAAACGCACTGTCTGACAGCACAGGTTCGCCCCTATAGTTTTCCAACCTACCGCCTTTGCGGTATGCCGGAAATGATTCTAAGCCGATAAAATGTAAAAACCAGTCGGATCTATAGTGTCCCAAAGCTGCGACAATGCCTCTGTAGTCAGCAATTAATTCATCGGTCATATTATTTCGCATTGAACCAAAAAAGCGGCGCGTAAAGTAATGCGTAGATTCGTGTTCGAGGCGGATTTTTAGAGAAAGTTGCTGCCATTCAGCTTCAGTTAATCCCAGATTGCTGGCTGTCACGTTGCTGTAGGGGCCCGTACTCAAAACTATCAACCGATCTTGATACAATTCTTTGCGGGGAATTAAGCGTTTAAATTCTGCCTTCCAGTCAGTCTCAGAGTATTTATTTTGTCGGACACTCCACTGCTGTTTGTATTGCTCGATCCGATGCCAATTGTTGTAGCCGCTAATCGTACAAGCCCCCATAGAATCGGGAATTGGCTGCGGTTCATTGCGTTTCGTAAGTGCTTGCACTAACGTGACAAAATCCTCTCGGTTGGCAGCTATTAATACTGGAATAGTACCCGCCAGAGTTTGATGCAATTGAAGTTGAAGTTTTTCGGGTTCGGTGAAAGTTAGCGGAGTGCCGATCGCACTTTCGTCTGGAAACTTTCCTTTGCGAGTAGCTGCACGGTATTCTTCAGTTTCGCTGATTCCTGCAAGTATGGGAAACTGAAACTGTATCAAACACTCTTTCAATACTTCATAAACTCCCGCTGTTTCTGCGGCTGCTGCGTATTTTTTCCAAACAGTAACGCCCCGTTCAGGATCGGGGGGAAAGGTTTGGGGAAGCTGGACACTGCTAAAATCAAAAACATTTTGGTTGTAAGCCAGCAGTTCGGCAATTTCAGAATCGTCGGCACCGCAGTCTACTAAAACTTTTGTACGCAATTGCTGTTGGTTCACGGGACAAATACCTCAAGTATTAACTATCAGATTTGGGAGTTGCTTTCCGGTTTCGCTAAAACTTTTTAATCCCATTGCTAAACTCAGCTTTATCCGAGTAAAAACTTCTACTAAACTACCAATTTCATCGTTAGATTTTTTGTCAAAATCAGCAGTCAGATCGCCTGTACTCATAGCTTCTGCTACTAAGACTATATTCTTAATCGGTCGAATAATATATTGCTTTAGCCACAGGTTAGCCATCAATATTGTCACCGCAAAAACCATCGCTACAATTCCCATAACTACAACAAACGATTGGCGAGCTTTCTGCAAAACTTGACTGGCGGGAACAGAAACAATTTGAGTACCGAGAACTTCATTCAATTTCCAGCCAAATCCATTGATTGTGCCGTAAATTTTAATCATGTCTTTAGGCGCAGCGTCTGGCGTGCTGTGACATCTCAGACAACTAGATGCAGTTACGCTGATGGGACGAGCGATGTAAAAAATTTCTTTGCCTCCTAAAGAACGAAATCCTTGCAATTGTTTGGTATTTATCTTCTTGCAAAAATCAGCCACTAATCCGGTTTCAAATTCATCACTTTTATCGCGTATATTAGTGGGATTTAACATCGCTTCTTTGTAAGAATAATCCCCGCAATCAGTTTCGTCAGACCGCAGTTTATCGAAAACTTTATTTGCTGAATAAGCTGGAACAGTCTGCGGTAAAAATTCATCAGGTTTCAACCGAGCAACTAACTGCGGTGACACTTCAGTATTACTGTAACACCGGACAGAGTTCATGCTCTGCATCAACAGCAAAGCTTTTGAACTAATCTCAGCTTTAGCCTTGTAATTCAGGACGCTAGCTAAAGCGATGACACTTAACATAATTCCTCCTGGAAATATGGCTAGCAGTAGGATAGTTAGCTTTTTAGCTAACGTTAAATTATTTAATTTTGGGGAAAATTTTGTTAGCATAAACAACAGGTAAAAAAATAAATAAAGCTAAAATTATCACTGAATTTGGCGTTTTTTTTAATTAATTGACGATTTGTTGGGCAACTTTCTCGATCGCTAGACTTATAGCATGATTGGGATAGTGCAAGCAAAAAATGCCGCTGCTAGCAAGTCGAAGTATGTCGTGGAACTCAGGAATGATGGCTGCCACTGGGGCTTGATAATTTTGTTCGACTTGTTGCCGCAGATCCTCGAAGTCGTATTCTACTAAAGCTTTATTAATTAGTAGCAGCAACTTGGGAACTCGCAGCCGGCCCGCTACATCTACTGTTACCGCAGTACCCTGAAAATATTGCTGGTCTGGTCGAAGTACGAACACAACAAGATCGGAGGTAGTTAGCGATATTAAAGTTTCTTGATTGAGACCCGGGTGAGTGTCAATAAATAAGTAGTCAAGATTCAGGTTTTTGATTAAATCTTTGAAGCCTTCTAGCAGCAGTTCAACGTCAACTCGCTCGCGCAATATGCGAGAAATATCGTTGATTTTAACGCTGGAAAGAACTAAGTAAATGCGACTGCTGCTTGTTTCTTGGTCTGCGAGTACGGAGGTGACATCGCAAGCGGCATCTGCGATCGCACAACGACCCCAAAGAAAGTCATTGAGGGTATGTTCGATCTGTTCTTGGTCAATGTCAAACAAGATGTGAATCCCGGGGGATTGAATGTCAGTGTCAACTATGCCGACCCGATAGCCTTTGCTGGCAACAGCTACCGCAAGATTGGCTGTTGAATTTGATTTGCCCGTGCCGCCTCGATACGAGTGAATTGAGACAATTTTTGACATGATTGATTGTTCTGGTTAAGAGTGATTTTTTTTCAATCCCAGCTTGGTCCGTAACTTTTATAAGTACGATCGACTGGACGCTGTTTGCTTTTGCGGGCAGCATCTTGTGGTTGAATGCACTCAACGAAAGGAGGTGTATTGAGAGATACCTTTTTTCGGCTGCTCTCTTATGTGATTTAATAGGTGTAAGGCTAATTGACTTATGCAGTAGATGCCCCCAACTCATAGATTGGAACGATCGCACTTTACAAGCAAATTCGGAGTAGAGAGATCGTAGGCCGAGCGCTCCGTGTATGTGCCAGTACCGGGTGCGGAATGTGGGATCGAGAGTTTCTCTCCTACCGCTTTCGCTTCCCACGCCATAGGAAGTGAAAGCCTCAACTTAAGTGATGAGCTTCGGGATACTCTGTCACGATTACTCCCTTCCGGGTATAAGATTATGTACTTCTTCTGCTCTGTGACGGAGCGTCTGCGTGCATCAAAAGCCGTCAATCGCAATACAAATTTTTCGGGTGGGAAGCGAGTAACTGGGCAATGTTTTTATCTAAAATTGTCAGTCAAGTCCAAGGAAATAACTCGCTCGGGCGCAAGAAGACCTCCGACTTTTATTACTTGCAATTCTCCGGTTTCGTGAGGGTACTGTGCTTTCACTCGGGCAATTGCTGCATCTAAACTAGAAGCCTGAGCAATATACACTTTTTGAATAGCGCTTAGCACCCAAATAGGTTGGGGCCACTTATGTCGGGGTTGTAGAACTGAATTGTGAATTACTTGGCAAGTATACAGAACAATTTGCTCGCTCGCACTTGACGAACAAAACTCCCCCAATTCCGATTCAATACACTGTTTGAGTTCTGGCGTGGGAATGTATTCTGCAACTGATTCTTTGGGCGTTAATTCCGGTTGATGATTCGCAGATCGAATGCTTTCTTGCACTACTAGCGATTCTACAAAATAACTCACTTGGGTGACGATCGAGTCAAAATCTACCTCCATCAATAAATGACCTAAATACTCCCTCAACAAATTTCTTAACTTCTCATCGGATATATTGATGCCGCAAGTTTTTAAGTAAACTGAAGGGCGATCTCCTAAATTCCGGCCGCAGCCAACTTCCCCGTTAGCTGCATCTTCAGCTTCTACCAGCTCCATCAAACGCTGGTGGCAGATTGTATCATCTATTGTGGATTGAGGCTCGGAGGGAATTGATTTACTCATATTTCTGTCCTTAATGTTTCAAAGTAATTAAGATTGTCGGGTTCTTCAGGATCTGGACCGCAGTCTAGCAGCCCCACTCTCAATTTTCTATAAAATACTAGCGCACGCCTCAATGCGTGCAAGCCTATTCTCCCTTGGTATCCTAATTCTTCACTGCGAGCGATCGCAAAATCTATCAGAGTTCCACCTACTCCTTTATAAGTAGGAGGATTGGTGATAGCAAGTCGGTTCCAAGGAGCCGTTGCTAGGGCCCTGATATACACCAATCTACGTCTTAATTGAGACTCAATATAGCAGCGTTTTTTTCGGATATCAATTGTCATTAAACCCTGAGTTGTGCCATCGCACTCAATGGCATATAGTTCATCTCCCGGTAAAAATTTAGTTCGATAGCTTTTGCTAATCCAATCCCAGTATTCATCTTCTTCTCCACTACCTCTAAGGATTGGTTCCCAGAGAGTAGTGGCATCTTCTAAATGCTTTTGGGTAACAGAGGTCAGAATGGCATCAACCACCTGCATATCTCGAACTCGAAGAAGCTGGATGGGGCGATTCAATTGCAACACCTAACTCGATAACTAGATTATAGCCTAATACAGTTTCTAAAGTTGATAAATTTATGTATGACTGGGCGATACACACCTGGAATTAACTGAATAGTAAGGGGTTTGGAAACAACGTTTGGAATGACTACCGCGCCCTTGATAGCTACAGGCATACAGCTATGGGTAATACCTGGATGCAGTACAAAAAAGAAACTACAAAATATGAATGTCAAGTTTAATTACCCAGCTTGAATTGAGGCGATCGCTCCAGGTACTGGCATCTCTGCACGAGATACCTTCGTCCGCATCGCTGCTAATCAAGAATTACTGACCATTCTGTCTGATGTGCCAGCTAGTTATATTACTTCTGCTGCATTTACCTTTGTTAGAACATATTTGTCAACCTCTTTTACTGAACTGGCGTTCTAGGCAACCTTCATAAAGCTGCCCCCTCCATGTGGAGGGGGTAATTTTTACTAAACGAAATCGCTCACCGGGATGAAGTTGCAGGAATTAGATGCGATTTAAATTGGAATTGTTCACCACATGAACTCATAAAAACCATGCATAATTCATCGATTGAACCTAATTCCGGCTCTAACAACTCCGGTTACGAATCGGCACCCGATTTGACTGTCGGTTACTCGTCATCTAAAGAAGTTCGTCAAGGTAATTTTGACAACGCTTACCAAGAAAATGTCTATGACTTGTCCAACCTAGCAGATACTCCTTGGACAGATTCAGCAGTCCGCCCGAATCCACAGCTTGAGCTGGAGCTTGATTAAAGAAAAAAGCGAAGAGGGGGAGAAAGGGATAAGGAGATTTAGCTGATGAGTTATTTCTGCAATGCTGCTCTTGTTTTTCTAATGTTTTAAAGACAGTAAAAATCTTTGCCAGATCAGAAATAATAGAGCAGCTTTTTTTACCTGATTTTAGTTAACATCAATAGGATTCCCATGAACAGTCCAAAGCAGTTAAAAAAATCAATCCCGGTAGGAGGATATGCTTTAATAGCGGCCAGTACACTTGGCCTAATTTTTGCTTTCGTCTGCATTACTTTCTTCAGCTTTCCATCAATTGCTAGCGCCAGTTCCTTACCTACTAAAATTTGGGAAAAAGAACAATCTAGAGTTTTGCTGCCAGATTGGAGCCAGATTACCTTTAGTTCCCTACCCGCCGTTGCTAGTTCTGGAAGTTCTGGCGGTCGAAGGTGGCAAGCTGGCACATCTGTTGACAACATCTTGAAACTGGGTGACATTAACGACGTAAAACCTGAAATTCTGTCTTTGCAAGGAATTGAACAATTGGCATTAGGGGGTATCAATTTAGAGAATATCAGCTTGTCAGCATTTCCCTTAGCTGGGAAGCAAACAGTCGGTCACTTGGCTGAAATTGTTCCGAATCTGGGCCAATTTCAATTGAGCGATGTTCCTCCAATTGCTTCTTTATCTTCTAAAATAGCCGGAGTGAACCCTAACATCAGCCAATTGCCAATTGGTCAAGCTGTAAAACAAGTACCGCAACTAGCGCAGGCAAAACTTAACCAAATTGACCTATCTGAGTTTGCGATCGCCCAAATTCCCAACCTTAATAGCGTAAATTTAGAACAGTTCTCTGGCTGGTCAGAGGAACTCATCAGCAATATTCCGCTCCTGAGTCAAGTCCCGCTTTCTAATTTTCCTGTTCCTATTGCGTCTATTGGCAGCACAGTCATGCGAATTGACACGATCTACAGTCGGTACGAGAGCAAGCGCCATAACACAATTTCCGGTTCTGATGTAGAAGGATTTGCGGTAGCCTGCGAGAAAGATTGCGCTTATATCGAACTCGACGACATGGAAAACGCCGGTCGCCGCGCCGCAGGGCCGCTAGAAGGCAAGCAGTGGATTAGCGGCAAATACCAGGAAGTGCGAGGTGGTTCTGGCTGTTTGACCGGTTGGGAACCGACGGGCCGGCATCCTTTTGGGGAAGTGTTTAAAGTAGTGGTAATGGAACCGTCAGAAACCAGCGATACTGTTGACACGGCTCTGTACTTCAGGTTTAGTTTACCCTGTGGCAAATCGCCTTACATTATTGGTCCGGTTCCGTTTCTCAGTTACAGCGTTAATTCGCCTATGTTTGTCGGTCGATTGGAAGGCGGTTCTTCTAACAGTATTTCGCGTTCAAAAGGCGTCGCATCTGAAACAAAACCTTCAAAGCCGCTGAGTTCAAATCAAGCTAAAAAAAACGCTTTACCAACTCAGCCGGTACCTGAATCAAAGCGAGAGTGCGCGCGCCCCGCAACTGACGTAAACGGTGTGGATGTAGCTTCATTAGGGGAGGCGTTAGCAAAGCTTTCCGAAGGAATCGCCAATTTGGAAAATGCAGCCAGTGGCGATTACGAAGCTATTGGCGAGATCGTTTGTACCGAAGGATCTCAAAACTGCGGGCGGGCGATCGGTCGCTATCAGTTAATGAGTTACCGGGAAGACGTGCAGCGTGCTGTCAGCTCAATTCCAGGGGGGGCTAACTTTCTCCTGAAAGTCAACAAAGGTCAAAAACCTACAAGAGAGGAACTATTCCAATATTTTCCTCCTGCTGTTCAGGATAAAGTTTTGCAAAATTCTCTAGCTGAGAACGTAGTCAGCAGTCAACAGGAAATTGACCCTAAAACTGGGCAGGTGTTCAAGGGCGATCGCTTAATTGAGCGAGTAGCACAGAAACACTTTGGGGGTTCGGGCAGTAAAATTGATGCCAGCTATTCCAACATTTTAGGTGGCTACTCTCTCAAACAGTACGGGGAAAAAGTTCGAGAGCTTTATAACCACAATACCAGCGACCATTGCCAAGCTAATTCTGGTGACAGCAATGGCATCAGCAACTCGGTCGGCTCCGGCATTACTTTAAATGCTAGTTGGAGTATTAAGGTTGCGCCGTTCATCAGCTTTTTTTTGGTGGGAATGTGGTTCTTAATTCGACTTTTTTACAAGCACAAGCAGCAACTTTTTATGATGTTAATCGGTTTGGGACTAGCAATTAGTCTTAGCATGGCTGCGTTCTCCCATTGAACCAGGGGAAAGAGGAGGTGGAAAAGCAAATTATTAACAACTCTAACAACCTTCTCTAAAACCAGGACGTTTTTAATTGCTGAAACCATTGATTTTAGGGCATTGATATCAATTCCAGTTGTATTGGAATGATTAGACCCCAGAGGACACAGAGGACATAGAGGACACACAGAAAGAGAAGAGAGAGATAATAATTCCGATGTCAACTGATTAGAGATGACTTGTTCCTTAACTGTTCAGGATATAAATTCTAGAGTCGTTTTGTCTTCCCCAAAGGAAGTCATAAAAATTGACTCTTTAGACATAAAACAGCTTACTTCCGCCAAAAAAGCTCTCTTTTATTGTCTTTTTTTTCTGCTTTATTGTCCGTTTTTTTCTTTTATTTTGTATGATGGGAGTAACAAATGGTTAAACAAAATAGGGTTAAGCAACAAACAGCAGGCACCCAAAAGATTGTCAATCCCCCGGTTTGGTTAAATCAACTTGGTTACTGGTTTCGCATTGGTTTGACAGTTTTTACCGCCCTGTCGCTATTATTGGGGACAGTTGCTTGCACGAATTCTAGTTCAGCAACAACCGCACCAGCTTCTTGGCAACAAGCTTTGCGAGTCACTCCAAAAGAAACTTTAACCCTAATTGTAAAGGAACACAGCAGCCTTCCAGAACTCAAAGTAGCGACTGGGCAAAGTGCTGTGGCGGAAGCGATTAAGAGAATGCGAGTGTGGCAAGTTAATGGCTCGGTAGGACGGCTGAACCTTTATGATTTCAATAATTCCGCTCTGTGCGGCACAAAAGGCTGCCTTTATGTTGGCTACTTAATTCCTAATGATTCCGGTATTCCTAATGATTCCGGTCAAGTGTCAACAGAAGTATTTGCAGCTTATCTCGACCCCCATAAACCGCCGAAAACTCCTTTGTTTAAGGCTGACAGTTCTTCGCACGAAGGTTTGCCTTGTCTAGGAGTGAATCAGCTTTCCAAAGAAGGCCGCCGCCAGCTTCAATTTTGCTACGACGGCCTTACCTATCAACTTGCTGACAGCCAGCTTTTCAAAGATGGTTAGTGTTTAGTAGGGGGCGGGTTCATCGAAGTCAAAATCTTCTTCTGAATCAACCTCAACTTCAACCTCAGCCGCCTCGGAAAATTCATCTAATTCCTCTAATTCTGAGTCTGTTCCTCCTTCAACTTGTGCAATTTTGCGAGGGGGTGACAATTTACCTCGATTTTTGCGGTTAGTTACGCTTTCTGGCAACGCCTGGACTTCAGGTTCCGCACCAGCAGCTATAGCTGGCAACCCGGCATCGCTAGCCTCAATGAAACCAGCAATGTTATTGTGCAGTCCCCAAATCAATTTCTTTTGTGGTTTTTGACCGAGAAATAGCTTGTGGAAATTAGCATCTGTTGGCTGAGTAATGCTGTGAGTTTTGCAGCAAAAGGATTTATTTTTGCCTTCCCCTTCTTTAAGAGCTCTAAACTCGACATTCAACACTCCCAAAGAGCGCCACTTGTCATTTTTACCGCTGTAATCTCTCCCAAAGCAATCAGCAAATGCCCGTTCTAAATTGCGGTAAAATTCTTCTCTAGCGCTCTTAAAGCTCCAGAGGGCTACATTCTTGAAGCGGACGACAATCGGTACCTGATGCAGGGGTTGGTTTTTGGGATTTAGAAAGATGAGAGCGTGTTCGGAACACACTTCCTGCGTCTTTTTATCGAGGGAATCGCGATATTCGTCGTAAAGCCCAATAAAAGTACCTGCTAATTCTCCATTTTCTTCAATATCTTTGTAGCGGATGTACTCAGGCACAAAAGCTAATACCAACATTCTCGCTTTTGGGAGCAGTAAGCCTGTCACTTCTTCGCTTAGTTCGACCGTTGTCAATTCCTCAACATTAGGCATTACGTGCCATTCCGCTTTGACAAGCTGGTCGTTCGGGAGCAAAATACCTGCTGGGTTATCGTTAATCACGATTCCATAGGGCAAAGAGGGTTTGCGAGTTTGGTTGTAATCACTGTTGAATAGCTCGGGATCTATCTCGTAATAATCAGCACTCTTGTTCTTTTGCGTGTTGGACTTTCCACTAGAATTCTGTACTGTCTTACTGGGAGATTTCGCGTTATTGCTTCTTACCATTGTTTACCTATTTTTGTCATGGTCTCCCCCTTGAGGCGATAGCCGCTAGCTGAAACATTTAGTTTTTTAAGAGCTAAAAAAAATGAACAATTTGCAATTTTTGCCTAAAATTAACAAAGCTACCTTGATACCAATGGCAGTTCAAACTCCTAAACGTTCGTTAACTAGCATAGATTTTGGCGGGTTGTTGGGTCAGTTTATGAAGCCAGAGGGACTGGCAATGTTAGGACTAATGGCAGTCTTGCTTATTGCTTCCAAATTAGTTGGAAACGGGAAGGGTAAAATTACCTCCGGGCGGCTCTGCGGGACGGCTGAAAAATTGGCAGCCACAGGCTCTGCCCTCAAGCAAATGAAAGAAAAAAAACGGCTGCCCGTTACTTTGTGGAGCGGTACGCCGACTTATTGGTTTAAAGGTTGTCAGGGATTGAGTGCTCGATTGCAAACGCTATTAGGTGCAAATCCGACGGTTTGGTTTCCCCACGCAGAACGCGGAACTTTAGTCATTGGTGCTCCGGGTTCTGGCAAAACATTCAGCGTCATTGACCGGATGGTTGAAAGTGCATTCCAGCAAGGTTTTCCTGCCATTATTTACGACAAAAAAGGAGACCAGATGAAAGTGCTTGCACCCCTTGCAGTGCGCTATGGCTACGATGTGCAAGTGTTTGCGCCAGGGGAAGCTTACAGCGGCACTATCAATCCTCTGGATTTTATGAGAGATGCACAAGATGCAGTAATGGCAGCAGAAATTGGACAAGTTATTGCTCGAAATGCTAGTCCGGGGGAGAGTAAAGGCAATGAGTTTTTTGAGAAAGCAGGCGAGTTGATGGCGAAGGGTTTAGTGCAGTTGGCAAAAAGCAGTCCTTACCCGGATTTAGCTTTTGTGTACGCAATTATTCAACTGCCTGATTTGGTCAAGCGCATCGACCACGCCGTCCACCGACCCGACGGTCATCCCCTCAAAATGGATAGGTGGATTGCCTCTAGTTTTTCGCAGTTATTAAGTTCAAAAGATGCTGAAAAAACAGTGGCGGGCATCAAGGCAACCGCAGAGGCAACCTACTCCAGTTTCATTCAAAAAGATTTGCTGCGGGCATTTATTGGTCGCAGCACCATTCCGATTGCTTTAGAAGGCAAAAAGTGCATTATTTTCAAATTAGATGACCAAAGACGCACTGTAGTGGGGCCGCTGTTAGCTGCTGCTATTCACTTATGTGTGGTGTCTAATTTGAGTCGGGTACGTTCTGACCCATTTTTGTACTGCTTAGACGAGTTTCCGTCTCTCAAGTTTGACAGAATGGATCAGTGGGCTAACGAATATCGTTCTGCTGGCGGCGTGCCGATTGTTGGTATTCAATCACTCAATCAACTCTATAATCTCTATGGGGATAAAAAAGGGGCTGCGATCGCCAGTGCTCTGTCAACTCATGTCCTCTTCAACCCCGGCGATTTTGAGACAGCCGAGAAATATTCTAAGCGGTACGGGGAAGTGGAAGTGCTGGTAAAAAATCGATCGACCGGCAGTTCGACAGGGCAGCAAACGAGCCGTTCTGTCAACTGGAGCGAACAGTTGCAAAAGAAACCGCTGATTAGTCCTGACGAAATTCTGAGGTTTCCTCAAGGCAAGTGCGTCATCACTTCACCGGCCTACGCAACGGGGACGGAAGCTTTATTTCCCTACCCTCTCAAGATTCCGGTGCGGCCCGGCGACATAAAGCGAGCTAAAGATTCTGAACAACTGTGGGACAGCAGCATCAGACCGCAGCTTGAAAGGCGGGCGAAAGCTTTGTCAGTAGAGCAGCAGACAGGTAAACTGCTCAATATAGATGAAGAGCTGGATCAGCGGATTCGATTCGCTTACCAATTGCTGCCACATCCGAACGATCCAGAAGAACCCGTGACTGTGGCGGATGTTAAGTCGCCTGTTAATGCTGCTAGTGCGAACAGCGCGGCTGGGAAAATAGCGGTTGGCAATATTCGGAAAAAACTCAAAACTCTGTCCTTTGGTGGCGATAGATGATGGAGCAAACTAAACAATTTTTGGCTGACATTTTGATTGTTGACGATATTCCCGCTAACATTCAACTACTGTCTCAAGTGCTAATTGAAAACGGTTACAAAGTCAGGAAGTTGATTAGTGGACAGCGAGCTTTAAAAGCAGTAGAGTTGCAAGCACCAGACTTGATTTTGCTAGACATAAAAATGCCCGGTATGGATGGCTATGAAGTCTGCCGTCAACTTAAAGCATCTGAAGCTACTTGTGGTATCCCTGTAATTTTCATCAGTGCTTTAGATGACGTATTTGACAAAGTAAAAGGGTTTGAGGCAGGCGGTGCTGACTACATTATAAAACCTTTTGAGCCTGTTGAAGTGTTGGCGCGGGTATCTGCCCAACTTAAAATGCAGCGTTTACAGCAGCAACTTCGCTGCGCTAACGTGCAATTGGCCGCACAAAATGTTCAGCTCAGCCAGGAAATTCAAGAAAGACAGCAAGCCGAAGCCAATTTAAGAATGCTGTTGCACGCTGTTTCGCACGATTTGCGATCGCCTTTATCGGGAATGTCGCTGCTGCTGCAAAATCGCCTAGCTGATGCTGCCAGCAACATTGCTATTGATAGGCGGACTGTGGAGGTTATGGTGCAAAGTTGTTCGCGCCAACTCCAGTTGATTGAGTCACTAACAGCAACACAACAGTTTGATGTGAAAAGTGCTTATTTAGCAATGAAGCCGCTGTCGCTGCCCGCTTTAGTCCAAAATATTCTTATTGAAAGATTACCAATTCTCAACCAGCATCGAGTCAAGGTTAAGCAGCGTTTTGCAGCAGATTTGCCTTTAGTCAATGCTGATGCCCAGCAGCTCTGGCGGGTGTTTGGCAATCTGATCGACAATGCTGTTAAATACAATCAGTCTGAGTTTATATTGACTGTAGAAGCTAAACGGGAAGGTGAGATGGTTCGCTGTACGGTTGCAGACAATGGGGCAGGAATTTCTCGTCAGCAATGTGCAAGATTATTCGAGCCTTATACGAGGGGAGTTGGAGTTAGTTTAAGGCAAGGATTGGGATTGGGACTTTACATTTGCAGGCAAATTGTTGAGGCTCACGGCGGAGAGATTGGCGTTGATAGCGAATTGGGAAAAGGAGCGAGGTTTTGGTTGACATTGCCAAAGTTTGAAGATTGATAGGCTGCGAGGTGAATTAAAGCGACAAACTGGGAGAAAAAGTATCTACTGTCGCAAAGTATCCACTGTAACAAAGCTCGATCGCCAAAATTGCAGTCACATTATTTTTCTAATCGTAGCGGTTAAACCAAGCCCAAGCGCAGTGCTTTAACGGCTGCATGGGTGCGATCGCTCGCTTCAAATTTAGCTATAATCATCTCTACATGACCTTTGGCGGTGTGGACGCTCATTCCTAGTTGAGCGGCGATTTGTTTATTGCTTTTACCCTCAACTAGCTGCTGCAAAACTTGCATTTCCCGTTCAGTCAGCTTGATGTCGTCATTCGCATAGTTATCGGGCAGTGGCGTTTTGAGATTTTGCAGCACGCAGTCGGCAATCTTAGCGTCCAGGTAACTGCCACCTTCTTGCACAGTCGCAATCGCTAGTAGAAGTTGTTCTGCGTTAGTGCCTTTAACGCAGTAGCCGTGAGCGCCGCTGGACAAAGCCGCCATTACCTGAGTTCGATTGCTGTGGTGGGTGAGCATCAAGATACGAGTATGTAGCAGGGCGGCTCTGATTTGCTGCGCGGCTGCAATACCGTCGATTCCGGGCAAGTCAATGTCCATCAGCACGATGTCTGGTTGGTGTTGCAGTGCGGCACTGACGGCTTCGTTACCGTTAACAGCTTGTGCGACTACTGTTAAATGGGGTTGCTGATTGAGGATATGCTTTAGACCGAGCTGCATCATCGGGTCATCTTCAACTATTAGGATGGTTTTTAGTTGGTTTGTTTTTGGTTGGGTGGCGGTAGTTGCAGTCACGGCTAAGATTCCTACTACATTTTATCCATTCTATCTTATTTTTCCTGACATTAAAGAGTGTCATCCTCCTATCGAAAGAAGAAAAGTATTAATTTTTGGGCTATTTCGTCTGGAATAGAGTGGATGTCTCTCGATAGGAGGATGGCAATAAAGTCCGTTTTCCTGAGTTTTAGGCGATAATAAAAATTCTCGTGATGCGGGGCGGAAAGCCCGCGCGAGAGGCTCACACTACCGTTTTCACCACAATTTCAGGAGAGTCATACAATCTGAACAGATTAGATCGACACTTCGTTGACTTCATCCAAATTGATTTCATCCAAATTGACTTCATCCAAATTGATTTCATCCAAATTGATTGCTGTTGCTACTTCCTTCGGTTGAGGTGTTAGATAACCGTTGAGTTTGAAAACTGTTTGTTCTGTCTCTCGTTCAATGGTAGTCAAAAGCCAATTTTGAGTTTTTCGGTGTTGTTTGCTATCCCAGGCAAACTGAACTTTTTTTGCTGGTTGAGTCGGGTGCAGTGCCAAAATAATCAGTTGTAGCTTGTGAGGCTCGATCTCGAAGAATTCGGCAGCTACCCATAACTTAACTCGGTCTTGCCAAGTCAGTACAGGATGGCGAATCGCCCACTCAAATAGTTTGGGCGTCCCTTTGACAAGACCCACATTTGCACGGACTTGTATCACTTTAAATGGAGGAGAAGGGGAAGAATTTTCTTCTGTCAATCCCCTTTTTGTTCGGTCTAGTTTTGTTTGAATTGGAATGTCAACAAACAGTTTTCGCTGCGGTAAAAACAGTGATGGCGCTAGTTCTTGGAGCTGGAAAACCCACTGCTGGAACTGGGGGTGACTGTTGAGAATTGGCTCGACAGGTAATCCCATTAAAATTTGCTTGACAAGCAGTTGCAAGCGTTCTTGCAGATAGGAAGGAACAAGAGGTGGCTCTTGTAGTGGGCTAGTATGAATAGTTTGATTGAGGTCGGATAGAGTAAGGAGGTACATTGCTCAGAGCATAAAAGACTGAGCAATAGCGGCGATCGCCAGAAGTCAGGGGGGGAATGGAGAATGAGACGCTGACTTTTCCGGCTTCTCAACCGAAAACCGTGAGGGTGTAGGCTGCTTGTTACCTAATTATACAAGTTTGGCTAAAAATGCTACTGATGAAGAAATGATATCGGCAATATCATCTGGATCGAGGGAATAAATCTTTGCTAAAACTTCTTTTTTAATTTTTTCAGAGCCTATCCTCTTGCTGCCACTCACTTGACCGATCGCCACCTCATCCAAACCGCGTTGATAAACTGATAGGGATATTTCTCCATCCAAATAAAGTTGCAGAGTCTTGGTACTGCCACCGCTTAACTTTGCCAGTTGCCGAAAGTTCTTAGAATCGGATTCGGGTATCGTTTTCCCTTTTAACCACCGATATACGGTTGAAAAATCTACTCCGATAGCGGACGCTAAAGCGCTTTGAGTCCAGCCTTCTTTCAGCAGCAGCTCGATCAACTGAGTCAGCCGCTTTTGGCGATCGAGTATAAGAGAAGATACAGAGCTAACAGTCACAATTGCTTACCGAAAATTTAGGTTTAAAGTCCTGGGGCACACGGGAACTAACGCCCTTGCGAGACACCGACAAGAGTTTGGCTGAGGAGACTCCTCCGAGTGTAAGCCGAGTAGTGGAAAGAGGAAGCCCAAAGAGTGGTCTTGGGAATCCCCGCGCGCGAACGCACCCGGAGGATGTCAACTAACGCTTTTACCGTACACTATTTTACTTTCTGCTGCGTTGAAGCCGATACTTTTTCGCTATTTTACGCCCTTTCTACAAAATTTGAGCAATCAAAGCCTTAATCGATTACGCAACTACCCTTGCATTATGCAATACTTAATCTTGCACCGCGCAAGACGGACGGAACATCAATGTCATCCTCCAACACAGTTCGCGGTTCTGATGCACATAACTTCTCTGTTGTTCGCAGCGCTGAACTCACTGCGAGAGTTGCACAGGACTGCCACCTAAACAAAGCCGACGCTAAAGATTTGTCTGCCCACAGCAGTACGCTCACTGATGCTGAAGCATTAGAATTAAGCAGCTTGGAAGCTACAGTCGAACGGAGCTTGAAAGCTTTCTGGGAAATAGGGCAAGCTTTGCGCCAGATCCGGGATCGGCGCCTCTACCGACAAGATTTCTCGACTTTTGAAGACTATTGCACTAATCGGTGGGAAATGTCTCGTCGCTCGGCCTACCAATTGATTGAGGCGGCAACCGTCTATGAAAATGTGCGCCATGGCGCACAAATCCTTCCCGCCAATGAGCGCCAAGTTCGACCTCTAACAGCACTACCCTCCCAAGAGCAGCCTAGGGCTTGGGATCAAGCCGTTTCTACTGCTCCGAACGGCAAACTTACGGCTTTTCACGTTGCCCGAGTTGTTGAAGAACACCAGAAAAAAATTTCGAGGAATAAGTCTAACAACGAGAACAGTTCCAAAAACCAACGAACTCTTTGGGCCAATCATCCATCGTCAAACCGTGAGATTTCAGCAGCCACTCAAGAGAATGCTGAGGGATTGGGAGCAACATCCAGTCAGACAGAAACTCAATGCCGAAGCTGCTGGAATTGCTATCATTGCAGTTTTGAGCCTGTTCAAGACGACCCTCACAGTTTTTATTGTCAAAAGCTAGGCAAACTAAGCTTTATTGAGAAGGATGGTAACGAACGAGGATCTAAATGTAAATTGTGGCTCGATCGATGGATCGAGCCAGAGTTAGTCAAAAAGGCAAAACGAGCCCAACGAGATACTTTTACCTTAACTCTACAGCTCCCGATACACCTGCAAGCCCAGATGCAAGATGCGGCTAAAACTCAAGGGCTGGCTGCTGCAGATTGGGCTGTACAAGTCCTCAAAGCAGCAGTTTCTACAATCAGTTTTGCTTCAGAAGTCCAGCCTACTCATAACATTACGCCCGCGGCCACAAGTGAGAATCATATTTTGATTCCAAAATCGGTTCAAAGTCAAACCAATAGTGGTGCTGATGTAGCTCAGAAACCAGAAACAACAGCAGTCAATTGAGGATATGCAAGCGTGCCATTGTTTTTTGTGTGATTCGCAAGTATAGCCTTTCTAACCCTAGTGAGGTATGCTGAATCCCTTGATTATCAAGCTTTTGAGCTTCCCGGCTCTATCTCGCTTGACCAAGAACCGCTATACATCAATCTCTGACAATGAGAAAAACATTTAATCAGATTTACTCAACTCTTCACCTGCACCGGAACAATCGTTCGATAGGTAGCTATTGCACTAAAAATCGTCCAAATTAAACAGCGTAAATTGGTGAGGCGATGTCGTCATCTTTCTGGATCGGCGTTTGCCCTTAACAACTTCTTGAACTACTGGATTTGAGTGAATTGATGTCTTCTCGTTCAAGTCAATAACTTCTGAGCTGTCTCCAGAATTTATTTTACGTTCGTCTGGGCGATCGGTATGATTTTTAGCCTGAGAATTGACTGGCTCAAACCACTCATTATAGTTACCAAACCAATAGTCAGATATGGGCAGACCCGCTCATATCTTTCAGTTTAGTCATTTTGAACGGAATATTAATCCGTCTGGGATGTGCTACCACACAACCACTATTCCGCCCTACGAGCAATTTCAGAGAATCAAACGAGTTGGGAATTACTTTTCGACCGATATTGAACGCACCGTTTACATCGGCATGAATTACCGTCCCATTAGCTGATCGGTATTTTTTTGTGGCAATTCGCTTGCCAGAGAAACTTTGTTGATTGACTTTACCAGGATGCCAAGTTGGGATGATATCCCAATCCAAAAATGAAGTCTTACTCGTGTAAGATTCTTCACCTTCCTTTACGGTAATGCCGAGTTTTTCAAGCTTTGAAGTCAACATTAAAATGAACTTAGCATGGGGGATTTGCACAAACTGTTGATTGTTACGAGGACCCATATTGACATTAGTTTTCCATTGGGAATTCTTGCCTATAGCAACTTCTGTTACTCCAATGCTATCAAGCTCTTTGACGATTTTAGCAATAGCCTGGTGCAGGTAAGAATGCACGAAGTTATTGCGATTTCTGATGATATTTTGAATCCTATGGGAAGTCCCAAAACCAATATTAGAGCGCAACCTAGCAACTTCTTTGTTGAACCATTGGTTCTCAGATTTCAACGGCTTTCCATTGACAGCCAGGGGTTGAATGGTCGGATCTGAAAAAACAATCGTAGCTAGATTATCAATGCCGATATCAATAGCAGCCGACAAGCCGACATGATTGAGTCTTTCATTTTCTATGCCATCGTCATAGACAACTTCTAAAATGTAGCAGCCTACTTTAGGCACAAGTCGCACTTCAACAATATCGCTTAGCTTCAATCCCGGCTTTACAGGGACTTTAATTGGCGACATTGAAGGTGAAATAAAGCCCTTTTTAAACGAGGTCTTACTGATTGCCTGACCGTTGAACTTAATTAAGTTTCTTCCATCAGAGTCGATATAACCAGGCATCTTGGGTTTTCCGGTGAACTTGGAAGAATCGATTTTCCAAGCAGACAAAGCCTTGAAATAGGACTGCCAACTATCGGCAACCTGCTTCAAGACAAGTTGGCTAACCTTTGCGGGCAAAGACTTGTAATTCAAGTCAGAATTAAAGAGCTTATCCATTGCCGCCTGTGTAATCGCACCGTGTCCGTAAATAAAACTTTGACGATTTGAGTATTGGGCGGTATTGAATAGGTTTTTGGAAGCAAAGCAGACTACTTCGCAGTAGTCAAACCACTTATTGCTTTTTTTGATTTGATGTTGCTCTACTTGGTATGACATTATTCGTCAGTCTTTCCGCTTGACGCTCTAGATTATCTTTGTTTTCAGCACTTGAGACACGCGCGTAAATAGTGGCTTTTCCTTTCATTAGAAGCGGTAGATTTGGAGGGGAGTCAACGATTACACTACCAGAGGGGAGGCAAGCGAGTGGGGTATGGGATTTTGCCAGATTTGAAGTGTCGCCATACTGTCTGATAAGAAATTCCGAGTTGTTCCGCATAGTCTGATAGTTTCATGCAGATTAAACCGTTTTAGGTGTATCCGTATATATTAGACTATATTTTGCTTGATTAGTTACTATACCAGCAAGCAGCGTTCATTGATTGAGGTCGATCGCTACTTAAAGTATTGCCAAAGAGCAAATCAGTTTGACCCAACCACCAAATCGGAACAGCCAACCAAGGTGAAAACATTTGACACTCCCCGACCTGAAGGCACGGGGATTCTTAAGACATTTCGGTCTTAATATCCCTATTGCTAGGGTTCCCAAACTCACCACATTTGCTTTTTGAGCGTGGTAATATCTTTTGGGCGTTTAGGCGCATTACACCAGGTTTCGCGGAGTCCCCGCGTACCATTTTTAAAGCTCTATCTCTAATAGTTTTTGCAGCGCCGATGTCCGCGTGTTCGTGATAGCCACATTCCACACAGATGAACTTTTCTCCCTCTCTGTTGGACTTGTCAATATTGCCACAATTTCTGCATTCTTGGCTTGAGTGTTTAGGATTGACTTTGATTACGATCTTTCCTTGCTTCGCAGCTAGATACTCAATCTTTGAACTCAATTCACCCCAACCTGCATCAGAAATAGAACGGTTCAAACCTTTTTTTCTTGATTGCCCATTTTTCAGAAATCTTCCCGTATTTTCAGCGATTTTCACCCGACAGCGACCCTTCATCGCAGATATATTCAAGTCTTCCAATGCAATGGCATCAATTTTTCTAGATACTATTTTGTTGGCTGTTTCCCACTGGTAAGCTTGACGCTTATCGCTTATTTTTTGATGTAACAGCCCTACTTTTTTAGCTGCTTTCTTGCGATTTTTGCTCCCTTTAACTTTGCGGCTCACTCTTCTCTGTCTAATTTTGAGGGTGCGTTTAGCTTTTTTGGATGTTGAAAATTTAGGGTTTTCAATTTGATATCCATCAGATAGATGAACTAGCTTGGTAATTCCTAAATCGCATCCAATTACTTTGACAACATCCTTGAGAGATTTTGCCATGTAATCGGGAACAGACTTATCCTCTATTCGGATAGACACATACCAACCATTTTGACGTTTCCTGACAGCACAAGCCTTGATAATAAAACCATCAGGGATTGAACGCGAGTTGTAAAACCGCATCCACCCTAGTTTTGGTAAATAGATTTTATTGCCTTTTACTTTTATACCCATTACAAAAGTAAAAGAGGTAAAGTTACTACGGTTTTTGAATTTAGGAAATCCTCTACCTTCAAAGAAGTTTTTGTAAGCAGTATCTAAACGTTTTACGTTCTGTTGTAAAACAGTTGAGTCTATGCTGTTGTACCAAGGTCTAGCTGTTTTTAAATCTGGCAAAGCTGTGATTTGAATGTTGCCAGCACTGCGACGAGGGTTCTTGGCCTTACCTTCAAAATCGGTTTTTGAGTCTTTCCAAGGATTTCCTGTTGCACCATTTTTACTGACGAAGCAGGTTAATGGGGAAACTTCGCTTTGAGTTCTAATATCGCAGTAATTTCCTTGGATGAACTGTTGGTTATACTGAGTGATTCTGTCATTGAGACACCAATTGTAGTGACTTCGTAACATATCTACCCAGTTCGACATTTTTAAATCTTGCGCTTGATTTGGACGTAGCTTGTAAACGTAGTTGGTTAGCAAGATTGAGTCACCTCTTATTGCTTGTAAACTGGCTTTATTCTAAACTAAAAACCTACTTGATTCTTGAATGGTCGCAATCCTTAATATTTCAATGATTTCAAGCTTTACCGACTTACTTGAATTAAAGCCGGCCACTAAAGAAGGGGTTTTAAACCCAATTTTCTGATAAAATTGGAACAAAGCGCATTTTAATAGAGTACGATCTACATCTTGACCGACACCGCTCAAACAGTAATTTGACTGTGCTAACATTAAAGCTCCCGTACCGCAAGCGGGTTCATTGAAGGTGGAAATTCGCTCTGTCTTATCACCACTGACCAAAAAACGAGACGCAAGCCCCTGGCTTTAGACATGGGGATAAGTCGGTAGCGGTTGAAACCGCCTTGAATATTTCTTGAAAAAGCGCCAAATTGGTAGCTCAAAGAGAGTATAATAGAGCAAGGAAATAAAGCAAATGTTCAATTTCACCTACGAATTTAAACTTAAACCAACAGTAAAACAAGTGGCAATCTTTGAAGATTGGCTAGAGCAATGTCGTCGCGTCTACAATTACGCACTAACAGAGCGCAAAGATTGGTTTAAGTCTCGTAGCTGTCAAATTAACGCTTGCTCTCTTCGTTCTGAATACATCATCCCAGCCGACAAACCTAGACCTACTTATGCCAGTCAATGTAAGGGGTTGACCCAAGCTAGAGCAGCAATATCTGCCTTAAATGCAGTTCAAGTACACGTGCTGCAACAAACTTTAAAACGCCTTGAACGGGCATTTGTTAGTATGTGGGAGCAAAAACACGGATTCCCCCGCTTTAAGAAAGTTGGGACAATGCGGTCGTTTGTATTCCCTCAGAGGGGAGTAGAACCAATCAAAAACAGTGCTGTCAAATTACCTAAAATTGGCTGGGTCAAGTTTCGTCAAAGTCGTGAAATACCTGACAGCGCAACACTAAAGCAAGTGCGTATAGTAAAACGTGTGTCTGGCTGGTATGCAATGTTAACCTTGCAGTGGGATGTGTCGGTTCCCGATCTAATTCCTCACGGCCATCCAATAGGAATTGATGTCGGATTAACTAATTTTATTGCAACTTCAGACGGGCTTTTAACCAAACGTCCGAGGTTTTTCGTTGATGCAGAACGCAAGCTTAAATTGCTGCAACAGAGTGTCAGTAGAAAACGCATAGGCTCGAACAATTGGAAGAAGGCTCAGAAAAAAGTTGCTTTACTGCACGAGTACGTAGCCAATTGCCGAAAAGACTGGCATCGCAAGCTATCACACCAAATTTGCAATGATGCAGGGATGGTGTTTGTAGAAGACTTAAATCTGATTGGGCTGTCTAGAGGAATGCTGGGCAAGCACTGTTTAGATGCTGGTTTTGGTCAATTCTTCAATATTTTGGAGCAAACTTGCTTAAAACGCGGGGTGTATTTCCAGAAAGTAGATGCCAAAAAAACTAGCCAAATTTGTCCAAATTGCGGTACAGAAACAGCCAAAAAAGAACTATCAGAACGTACTCATAGTTGCTCAAGTTGTGGTTATGCAACCGACAGAGACGTTGCAGCAGCCCAAGTAGTTCTAATTAGAGGACTTGCAGCCGTAGGTCATACGGTCAAGATGTTTGCTGAGGGTAAATTCATTGGAATCCCGTTGAAGCAAGAATCCCCCGGCTTCTAGCCGTGGGGAGTGTCAATAACTTAGATATGAACTGACACAAAGCTAAGGGTGTCGGATAAAACCCTGAACTTTTTTGAGCAGTCTTTCCGCAAATTTGGGGTAGCAGTCTGCCCATATAATCTTCAGGATACAGCATGAGAATTGACAGGTCAAACATCTGATAAAGACGCATTGATGCACCTTCACAGCCGGCGGGTTCTTTGGGTAAAATCTTGTAAGCTGGATGTCCGAATGCGAACAAAACCCAGTCCAAGAAAAACTCCAAATAGTCCCAAGCTGACCAAGTTTTCCATTCTCCATGTTGAGGAATGCAATTGAGAGTGTTATCTAGCATGGCTTCTGCGGTAGGAGAATGCTGCCATTCAATTTGGGGAATCGGTTCTGCTGGCAAAGTTTCCTCAATTACAAATTTGGGTAAGTTTTCGGGTTCCCTGTTCTCCAGAATGGCTAGCATTGGTTCCATCTTCCACCGCATCCAGGCATGACTGGGGACAGCTTGACACAAAACCCAATAATCCCACCTTCCCCATAAACATCGGTCTATTTGTGCGAGAATTGTTAAAAGCCAGCCCGGCTTTAAATCACGTTTGAGGTTGGGGATTAAAGCTTGCTTTTTCTTAGGTTTATAGGGTTGATTTCTGAAATGTAACAGCGTTGACTCTCTAGTTTGGGAGTCAATGATTGGCAAGACAAGCCTGTTTTTCATGAGTACAAGTCGGAAAAATGCACCTCTAAAAACCGCAGTAGCGGTTCGCACAATTCTATGTTGATGCAAGCAGCGTCTTGTTTAATAACAATACTTCGGACAGTTTTAGATATAGTCGAGTGTCCGAAACCCTTACTGGCTATATACTGGACTATTTTTTGAAGGTTTAAGTCCAGCCCTAAGTTTCAGAAAATGCGTTAAAAATGGCAGGGCTTCCTCGCCCTCGGCTTACAGAGCCGTTAAAAAACTGTCCGAAGTATTGTAATAAAAACAGTAAAAAAAATTCGGGAATAGAGTGTAGCTTTTTTGTTTGAAAAAGGCTACACTCTATTCCCACTCCCATTTTCCCTATTTCTCTCTCCCTATTCCCCTTTTTCAGCCGTCTATTCCACCCATTTTTTGATATTTAAGGAGTAGAAAATGCTTCGCACAGCAGCAGCCCCACCTGCTTAAGTAAAGCTTTATTGCCATCAGGGCATCCCGACTGAATCAAACATTTAGGACAGCCAGAACTGCAAGAACAACTGCGGGCTAACTCAGCAGCCGCATGAGCTAATTGAGGGAGAGAACGAAAAATAGCTTCCGAGGTGCCCGAACCCCCTTCTGCTAAATCGTAAAAGAGTCCTGCATAGTCATTTGCACCTCTCTTCTCTACCAGAAAATTCACATCATTAGCTGAAGCCAAAATAGTCAGAGGTAAAGCTGCTAAAATTTGATGGCCGAAACTGTGAATAGCCAACAAATTCGCGGGGTACTCCCACAACTGCTGATATCCGGGCTCCATCTCCTGTTGAGATTGAAGCAATTCCTGGCGAGTAGCTGTTACTACCTGTTGCAGGTAACATTCAACCGGGGAATTCAAACTAATTTGCAGTACAGGAGTCGCAAATTTGATTTCGTAAGGTTGCTCAAAGTTTACCTCATTAATAACCGATGTTAGCTCAGCAGAGCGAGTTCTCTTGCCACAAACAGGACAGGCAGTACATTTTGATAAAGGCTCTCTGTAATTGACGCACTTTCTATTGAGACAAGTTAACTCGTAATTGCGAGTCAATAATTGATAACCAGTGACGAGTTGGCTAATTTCCCCCCAAGCCAGTTCCAGAATAGCTTGAGCTGGAATTGCATTACTATCCGTTGAATTAGTTTGAACATTTCCTTCAACTTCTGGAATAACCAACGGGATTTGTTGAGGCAAACTCAAATTCTGCTTGAGGCTGGTATCAGTGTGGCTAATCGCTACAGTAAACAGTCGAGTTTCAGGGGTGTTTTGCAAAATAGCTTTGCCATTCAAGAGCGAGCGCGAAGTATAAGTCACCAAACAGCCGTCTGAGTTTTGCGTGCGGTAAATAGCACCAGGAAATACCTCTCGATAAGCAATCTCCGCACTGAGGAGTTCAATCTCTTCTTGAGTCTCCGCATCCACCAGTTGTATCGTGCTAGCACCCGTTCCCCCTCGAAAGTTTACATCTTTATGGGGAAAGCCCTTAGCCCATAATTTATCCCGACTTTTGTGAAGAACACCTTGGTCAATTAAAGCCGTTGCAATTTGAGGAGCGCTCTTGCCAAAGTAGTGCTTGAGCTTATTGGCAGGAATGCCTGTTTCGACAGCCGCGCACATCAAATGTTTGGCAATATCTATGGGATAATTGGCATTAAAGCTCACTAATTCAGATTCTGCCGACAGCAACAATTCAGGGCGAGCGGCAAAATAGTTATCCAAAGATGATTGTGCAATGGGAATGAAGACAATTAAACCGGATTTAGTCCGACCGGCCCGGCCAGCCCTCTGCCTGAAAGCTTGCAAGCTTCCCGGCCATCCCCTAATAATAGCAAAGTCAAGTTGAGGCAAATCAATTCCCGCTTCGAGAGCGCTGGTGCTGAGGATACACTTAACTGTTCCTGACTGCAAAGAGTTAATAATTCCCATGCGGCGCTCGCTCGTTAAACTGCCGTAGAAAATTGCTACTTGCGACTCAATTCCAGAGTTAGTTTGAGTTACTGCTTCTTGCTTAAAAGTTGCCCACAAGTTTTTTATTGCTTGTCTGCCGTTACCGAAGCAAATTCCGCTTTGCCCTTGCTGCAACAAAAACATAATAATGCGAGCCACATCGGAATTAGCATCATGAGTCGGTTTAGTAACAATTAATTGCCGTTCTGGGACAGCAGCTCCGCTAGAGTTAATCCAAACTAACCGCTCTGATTTATTGATATTTCGCTTTCGACTTCTACCAGACAGTAACTTCGCTAATTGAACGGGATTGCCAACGGTAGCACTCAATATCAGGAATTGCAGTTTTTGAGAACAACCTCCGCGCTCGTCTACTGCCAATTTTAAGCGGCGAATTAAGCTAGCCATGTTAGCTCCGTAAACTCCGTTAAAAGTGTGAGCTTCATCTAGGACAATATAGCGGAGGCGACTTAAAAAGTGCTGCCAAGGCTGACTCCAATGAACGCCTTTCAGCGCATAGTGAATTAACTCTGGTGTTGCGCTGATTATGCTAGGATTTGCAGCTAATAATTGTTCTCGGGTTTTGGGAGGAGTATCTCCAGTTAAAAGGGCAAGGCGCGGGCGCGCAGGCTCAGGAATCAGTTGGAGCAAATCGGCAAGTTTTTGACTTTGGTCGGCTGTTAAAGCTTTCAAGCCATAAATAGAGAGTGCAGTAAATTGATGTTGGAAAATGCCCTCTAAAATAGGCAAGTACGCGCTTAAAGATTTGCCAGAAGCTGTTGCTGTGCTGAGGATGACATCTTTGCCCTGGCGCACGGCTTTGAGTGTTTTAATTTGGTGCGAATAAAGCTGTTGAATGCCTTGGCGGTGCAAAGCAGAAATTATTGAAGGCGGCAAGTCTTGAGGAATTTTGTAGAGCTTAGGAGTTGTAGCAGTCGCGATTGTCTGATAAATAACCTCTTCGCCTAAAAAATCACACAAATCGGCTGTTGCAGTTGGCTGCAAATGGCTTGCTTCTGGGAAGTTATTTTGGTGAAAATCATGTCTGGCTATTAGTTGGGAAAGAAGGTTGATATAATTGGGAGGCATTGGTCACTCTAAGAATGAATTTTTTCTCTCTTACTACCGATAGGTAGGAAAAAGAACGAGAGAGGAAATTAATAAAAAAACTGGGAGTCGGACTGATTTTGGTAGCAATTATGGGTTTGGGTTCCGGAACTAGGGAAACGGTAGGTCTCTGGCTCACTGCGCTCTTGCCCCGCCTCGTGAGGCACTATAATAAGTCTTGCAGGAGTCGTGAAACTCTCTTCTCTTTCCGACCTTCGCGTGCTAGCGCTAACGCGCCGCTTCGCTAACGCACCGCAGAAGCGGTTCGTTTAAAACTTGTTTTTTTCACAACTTATTTAGACGGGCTATATAATTAGTACAGTACACTTTACCAATTACTAGATGTACCTCATTTAACCCAGAAGTGTTATAGTACCCAATTAAGAATAATAAACTTATGCCTTACAGTAAATTCACTCTCAGCAAAGCTGTAGAAGATTTTCATCTCACAATCATTGAAGGATCGCGTTTTTTACCAGAAATCCTCCCAGTGACTCCTAGTCTTTTACTACAGGATACTCTCAAAGAAACAATTCCGTGGGCGATCGCGGTGAGTAGCGAAAAAGCTCGTTCTGAGGGTATCATCAATCCTGTCTTACTGGAAGTAAAACGCCAACTTCAAGGACAGATTAGCGTTTTTTCAGGCGAAGAATTCAATGTAGAACCGGAGGCTGAACTTACAGGCTATGTTGACTTTCTCCTGAGTCGTTCCCCGGAGCAACTATTTATCAAAGCCCCTGCGGTTATATTGGTAGAAGCCAAGAAAGAAGACCTTAAACCGGCTCTTGGGCAATGCCTTGCAGAAATGGTTGCAGCTCAACGCTTTAACAAACAAAAGCAACAGCCGATATCGACGATTTACGGAACGGTAACTAGCGGTACAGTTTGGCGGTTTCTTAAACTAGAAGAGCAATGCGCGTCCATTGACCTTACAGATTATCCACTACCTCCGGTTGAGCAAATCTTGGGCTTTCTGGTTTGGATGATGCAGGAAAGGTGAGCTGCTTTTAAACGTTTTTTGAGTAGATCGGTTAACTGATTTTCACTGGGAAGTGTAATAATGATGAGAGTGGGTAAGTTTATTGCGGCTCGGAAGTTTATACAAATAGAGATGAGAGTGCGATTGTACCCTCAAAAACTGCTGCAATATCTAGACAATAACTCAATACGCTTGGGTTAACTGTTTTTGTCATTGTGAGCGTCTTCGCGTTAGCTTTCCTACCCTTCGCCGAAGGCATTCGGTGAAGGGTAGGAAAGCAATCCCGTCTGTTTTTCACATCGTTTTACTGAACGAACTGTCTTAAATGAACCGTATTGGACAATAAATAATGACTATTTTTCGAGTCTCTGAGCTTTAAATTCTAACTGCTTTCGCTGTCGTTCTACAAACTCAGCCAGAGAACTTTTCCTCCCTTCCATCTCCTGAAAATCCACCACAAAACTAGCTGTTTTCAGCTCAACCGCTAAAGCTTCAGTAATATCGATAATTTCCACCCAACTCGCACATTGATAATCTGAGTCTTCGTATTGCTTAATTCGATTTTCTTCCAGCCCCAGTCTATCCGCAAGTTCTTTTTGAGTCATTTTTGCAGCAATTCGAGCTTTAATTAAGACTCTTGGCAGCTCTAAAATCGAATCTACTTCAATTTTGAGGTCAAGAGTGCGATCGCACTCCACCAATCTTTCATACTCAGCTATTTCTGCCCTAAAAGTATCCAGATGACTTTGGATAGATTCACGCATCACTAACCACCAAGGATCGTTCTTTTTCACCTCTTCATCTTGGGCGTCATACTGGGCTAGCGTAGATTCACATCTTTTCGCTAACTCTTGGGTATACTCATATTGCTTTTTATTTCTAATCATGGCGACCACCTTACTAAATCTATAGCAATAATTCCTTTAGGATGCAGCTCTCTGTCCCGTTGAAATAATTCATAGGAAGTTAGATCGTAACTACCGACTGGCTGGTCGGACGGAAAGATTTCACCGCGATAAAAAGCTTTCTGTGCGGCTCTATCTGCATAATTTCTCAGTCGAGGAGCATGAGTTTTCAGATAATTCATATCAACTTCTTCTCTATCCCAACAAGCATCAAAGTCTTGAGGAGCTAGTTTGCCAGTAACAAAACTACCATTGATGTAAATTGTTCTGCATCCTGCTGCCTTTAGCTGCTCCATTGCTATTTGCAAACCATCTATCATGCGAGTACGAAGTGGTGTTATTCCAAAGCGCTCTTTGAATTCTTCCCATTCGGCCCAATACACTCCTGGTGGCAAGTTGCCGTTCTCATCAAATTCGGGAATCATGCCCTCACACCTTTACATTTTAACACAATTTTATTGTCGGTTTTTATAGCTATTGATTTTCTCAGCATACCTGAATATGCAGGCAAAAAGCCATCGCTATGAGTGATAATTAATAAGTTGTAACAGAAGCGACTGGTGCGATGCAGGGTTTTGAGTTAACTTTCCGGTCTAATTCGACACCGAACGTTCCGACTCAATACGGTCAAATAGAAGTCGCCACAACTACATTTAGACTCAACGGTCAAACTCACACCTAAACGATGGAATACGACGAGGATTCGGAGGGCCTAATCGTCGCTATCCGAACCTCCCAAGGTAACAGTCTATCAGTAGTTTATGATGCCTTGGAACAGGTCAAATCGATGACAGATGTATTTGGCAACGTCACATCATACAGCTACGACTTGCACGCCTCATCCGAGCAAACAATACAACTCCACCTGCTGGGTCGGTTGTAACTCGCATTGACGAAATTACATTACAGAAAAAATATAGTAAGCGGAAAGCGAGCAAAACTTTATTTAGTCTGCTCGATGCAACCGACTCTCTTAGACTTTAGTTCCAGTAAATTTTGGCAACTAATCTGGACTTATTGTACATTATCTTACGCCAAAAATGTTAAAAACTAACCGTGATAAGTAATGAAACAACAGCTTTTTTAACAAGACCGTTAATGAAAGGCTGCCGAATTAACTCGGCAGCGCTTTCCTGTTATTTAAGGTGAGTGAGTTGAGTGATGCTGAGCAAAGCAGGCAACATCGAGTCAGGCTTATCTCCTGTTTTGAGAGCAATTTCTAAATCAAACAAAATGGAGAGCGATCGACTTAAGGAGTTCGCAGATACTTCCTTAACCTCCTGCTTAAGGAAATACAGCCGTTTGGGGTTACTAATTCCGCACATACTAGCAATTTCGCTATCAGAACGTTGTTGGTCGGAATTGAGAGTAGCTTTTACCCACAACCAAGTTTTAAACTGAGTTTGAAGAGTCGCGATAATTGCCAGAGGAAACTCTGCCCTAGAGAGCAATTCATCAAGCACCTTAATTGCCGCGACTGCTTGACCTTTTAAAAGAGCTTCGGCAAGTTGGAAACTGCTGGCTGTGGTAGCTGGAACGAGGGCAAAAGCTGCTTCTTTGGTAATGCGAGATCCTGCTGCATAAATGGCTAATTTCTCCAGTTCACTAACTCTTCTAGCAGAATCGTTGCCAATGGCTACCGCTAGATAACTGACAGCATCTCTGGCAATTGAGAGATTCATCTGTTTAGCAGTAGTAGCGATCGCACTTTCAATCAAATCGGTACGCCAAGGAGGAATGAGAGTAAACTCCTTAAGGTTACCAAACTGCAACAAATGCTTGACTACCTTGAGTCGCTTGTCGATGACAGCAGCAGTGAAGATTAAGTGCGTTGTGGCGGGTAATTGGGGCAAGATTTGCAGCAATTCTAGCCCGGTTTCTCCAAATTGCTTGAAATCGCAATTTTCAACAACAATAAGTTTGTTTCCTCCGCCGAAAGGAACTGAAGCAGCAGCAGAAAGGGCTGCATCCAGGGAAGAGGCATTTCTGCGGTGGATGTTGAAATCTCGCCAGAGAGGATGAGTTTGAGTCTTAAACTTTTCAACTTCTCGTTCAATTGCGTAGGTGTCATTCCCAATTAGGATGCTAATCATGCTGCTAACTCCTCCTGTTGTTTGACAGTTACAGTAACAGAGCGGCCTAAAGCTTTAGTAACGATCCGCTGCACGGATTCAAGGTGACTCTGAAACTTGTTCGCGTATTTTCTTTCTACTGCTAACACACATGAATCAGCAGAAAGTTCGGCAATTTGAGCGCGGTTTAAGAGGCTACGATTACCGGGTTTCGCTGCTGCTACTATTTGCGCCCAAGTTGTCTCAAAGTCAGGAGAATCAGCCTCTAGTTTTTGAGGGGTTTTATCAAATTTGTCAGGCTGATTAGATGGGGAAGTTGCCGGCAACCGCGTTTCGGGGGCAGCGGGTTTGCTTGACAGCATCAAGTTCAGCAGGCAGACTTCTAACCAGGTAGCAGCATTGGTGCTAGTTCTCAATTGAACTTCGGATTTTTGCAATTGTGTACAAGCCGCATCAATTGTTTCAAAATCGAGATGAAGAGCGAGCGAGCGCAGTTGTGAGTAGCCTACTGGCCCTGCAATTAAATTCTGGCAGTGGCGCGTTGATTTGACAATGAGCAAATCTCTCATTGCTGCTAGCAAGCTGCTGAGAATAAGTTTGGGGGTTTTGCCGCTGTCAATGAGCGTTCTCGAAGATTGCAGTACGCTTAAGGTATCGCCAGAATGAATGGCTTTGAGAAGGGCGATCAAGTCTTGCTCGCTGATGCTGCCAGATACTTCTGCAACTTGAGTTAGGGTAATCTCTGAGTTTAGCAGTGAAAGCTGAGAAAGTAATTGCAGGGCATCCCTTAACCCCCCGTCACAGGTGCGAGCGATCGCCCGCATGGCCTCACTTGCGATCGCAATAGATTCAGCGGAGCTAATTTTGTGCAATTGTCTGACAATAGCATCAACTGACAAGGCTCGGAAGTTAAAAGTTTGGCAGCGGGAGATAATTGTCGGCAGGACTTTATGTGCTTCAGTTGTACAGAGAATAAATACCACATGAGCCGGAGGTTCTTCAAGGCATTTGAGGAGAGCATTTTGAGCGCTGGTACTGAGTTGGTGACACTCGTCTAAAATCCAAATGCGGTAACGGCTCATCGCTGGCGCAAAGTTGCTGTGTTGTATTAATTCTCTGGCATCATCCACGCCATTGTGAGAGGCAGCATCGATTTCAGTTACGTCTAAGCTGGAACACGAGTCAATGGTTTTGCAGCTTGAACATTCCCCGCAAGGAGTGGCGGTTGGCTTTTTGCTATTCAAACAATTGAGGGATTTAGCAAGAATGCGAGCGGTTGAGGTTTTGCCTGTTCCTCTGGGGCCAGTAAATAGGTAAGCTTGAGCAATTTTGTCGGAGGTGATGGCATTGGTCAACGTTGTTTTGATGGTGTCTTGACCTACTAATTCTTGCAGGCTTTTGGGGCGGTATTTGAGGTGCAGTGGTTGGTACATTTTGAGTGGTTAGAATACTTCTGGTAACTATTCCCCGATAGGGGAGGCATTACCCAGCAGCAGTTTGATCGATCGGAGGCTGGCTCATCTATGGGCGATTTTTATTGGGTAATTACCCAAAATATGTACGGTTTTGTCACCTTCACAGGGCTATGAGCTAGATAGCATTAGAAAAGTGTCAAAATAATTCGTAATTGTTAATTCGCAATTCGTAATTACAATTAGTAGGGTCTTCCCCTACTGAATAATTCGTACTTGTTAATTCGCTACTCGTAATTGCGAGGTTGAATCACAAAAATTGGATGTTCAATTAGTAATGTAATTATAATAGGAAAAATTATCGCTCTAAAATTGCGAAAAGAGGCTTGCTTGTAAATAGTATTTTTTAGTCAAAAAATCAGCTAGTTTGTATGAAAAACACAAATTTTTGTAGGCAATATAATTGGACTAATTTTTACTCTTAAATCTGTTCGCTATTACGTATATTAATGGCGAAAAAAAATGTTCAGTTAAAATTAAGATCAAATAGTTATTGAAAGATTTTACCAGTGTTGAAAAAAACCTTTTTTGCAGTAATTATTGCGCTTTTATCTTTTATGGTTGCACTCATCCTATCAGCTCAAAGTTCTGAGGCTGTCAATGAACTTTATGTATTTGGGGACAGTCTTTCGGATATGGGAACGGTGTTTCGAGCGACCGGGGGTCAATATCCGCCTCGTTCGACTTACTTTCAAGGGCGTTACTCGAATGGTAAGGTTTGGGTAGAGTATCTTGCCGAGCGCCTGAAGTTGCCGCCTGAACGAGTCACTAATTTTGCATCAGGAGGTGCAACAACCGGAAGCGATCGCAATAGCCTTGTCCCTGGTTTGTTAGCTCAAGTTCAATCATGGACTAACTCCCAAAAACCTGCAAATCCTCATGCGCTGTATGTACTGTGGGCGGGTGCGAATGACTATTTGCAGGGGGCAAATAATGCGAATATTCCCGTTGAAAATGTGGCGGGGGCAATCGCGTCTCTTGCTGGTGTGGGTGCCAAAAATATCCTGTTGGCAAATTTACCAGATTTGGGGCAGTTACCGGCGACGCGAACAGGCGCTAATTCTGCAAGGCTCACTGCGTTAACACAAGCACACAATCAGGGTTTGAGGCGAGCGGTTAAGGTATTGAGTCAACAGCATTCTGGCTTAAAGATTGCGACTCTGAATGCTAATGCGCTTTATCGGGAAGCGATCGCTTCTCCGGCTAAATATGGCTTGACTAATGTGACGAGTGCGTGTTTATCGGGTGGAGGTGTTTGTGGTAGTCCCGAGCGATTTTTGTTTTGGGACGGCATTCATCCGACGACGGCCGCACACAGGATTTTGGGGGAAGCAGCATCGGCTCTTGTGCAGGAGGGCGGGATGATTAAATCTGAATTGGGACACTTCGGTAAACCATTTTAAGGCTGGACGGGCGATCGGCACAGGAACTGCATGAGGTCGGTCAAACTGATGATACAGCGCTTCATAATCTGTAGGATCTATACATAATTTACGCAACACCAAAGACGGGGCTGTTTATCGGGGGGTTTGCCTCCTATTACACCATATACGAACACTCTGCGTAATTTTGGCTATACGATTGCGGTAAGGGAGAGCATCAAATTTAGATGCCCCTCCCCATATGCACGACTATTCTTGCGGAGCGACAATATATTCGCACTCTAAAGCCTCTGTACCTGACGCTGGCGTTCCAAACGGTGCAATCAGTAGGGGAGCGGTAGGAGTTGCCATTAACACCCGCAAATCAGAGCTGGAAATCGCTTTAGCTGTATCAATCAAATAGCGGATGTCGCACTTGAGACGAAACTCACAGCCCCAGAGTTTGGCATCAACTATCTCAGTACCAGAACTGAGAGTATTATTTAGTGAAATTCGCACTTGTTGACTATCTAAATCGAATTCAAAAATTGCTGTAACATGGGACTTATCGCTGTGAGAAGCTAACCGCTCTAAGGCTTTTAAAAAGCTGAGCTTCTCTACCACAATTTGATGGCTAAGTTCATGCCGATAAGGAGCAATAATCTGGTCGCAATTCGGGTATTTTCCTTCTAATAACTGCGCTGTCAGCCGCCAATTGTTCCACTCAAAAGCAACAAAGTTATTGCTATTGTCAGGCTCAGTCTCATAGTAAATAGCTACTCTGTCAGTGGGATTCAAAGTCCGCTCTAATACCCGGAGTACCTTAGTGGGTACTGTAAATTGCACGTTTCGAGTGTTCAAAATATCGGAATCACTGCTTTCACTGAATCCTACAACCATTGCTATCCGATGTCCGTCTGTTGTCCAAACTCTCAATTGAGAAAGTCCCCTTTCTGCGTCGTGGCTTAGTTGAAAGTTAGCTCCAGTTAAGATACGTTTGGTTTCTTCAGAACTTACAGCAAATAAGCTGGCTTTGAGGACAGCAATTAACACGCTAGCAGGAATGGTCACAAGTTTTTGTTCAAGGCTCTTGATAGCAGGGAATTCGTCCGCAGTTAGCCCACGAATGACGTGCTTGCTCCTTGATGCAGTCAGAGTGGCACTGACTGATGGAACGTCACTTCCTTTGATAATTTCCCAAGAACTCTTTAAGGTAACGCGACTTTTCGGAAATTTTCCGAGAATGTCTGCGAGTATGGTTGCAGGGAGAGTGAGCTTTCCAGATTGATTGACATTAGCTTCAAAACTCGCTTGTATCCCAAATTCCAGGTTATAAGCAGTTAAATGCAATTGTCTAGTTGCGGCATCTGCTTCTATGAGAATATTGGATAAAATGACATGGTTGTTATTGCTATAAATGCTGCTTTTGAGAGTTTGGATGTAATCATTTAATTCTCTGGCATCACAGGCAAATTCAACGATTGAAGGGGAAGGGGAAGGAGAAGGCTCCGGCAATGTCTCATCGTTTGATTTAGCTCCTAAATCAGAAGCATCTGTGGCTGAAACTGGTGTATATTCTGTGGATTTTTCAGAGGGTTCTACTTGTTCTGAAAGTGCTGTTTCCGCTTCAGAAGTTGAAGAACCTTTTGTGATTTTTGTAACAGATTTTTCAGCCTTAGCGGAATTAGTCGCTGTTTCAGGAGAGCGTTTTTTCTTGGTTGCTCTCTGTACTACTTTTTGCTGAGGGGGTGTTTCTGTAAGTCTAGATTTTGCCATAATTAGTTGTGTGTCAGAAGTTCGATTTGCCGCTGCGGTAGCAGCACTCGCGAGCGGTGGCTGAAAAAAGAGAGTCGAAGTGTGGAAAGAGTGGAACCAATATGGTTGAGAGCAGGTGGATTATTGTAATTATTTTTTAACAATTAAAGGTAATAATCAACCTTTATTTTAGGATGATAAATTTGAGCTTGTTGATTAATAAAATCGTAATCTAAGTAGCAGTTTTTGGGAGTGCATCTTGTCGAAAAAAAGAGAGCGAAGCATTCCGGCATATAAGTTATTGGTGAACGTCTTATATTTACGGAGGTCATGCTTCGCCCTACTGATATATTATTCTAAGTGAGATGTCGCCTTTTTCACAAACCGATTTATTGCTATTTTCTCCCTACTTTCTACTGCCTATCATCAAAAGTTACTTGAACCAGATTTAGTTAAGTATCCTAATGCAAGTTGAACTCTGGATGAAATTGGAGGAACAAATAGTATCCGTTGGCGGCAGCGACTCGTTCCGACATACAAGAGGCGGTGGTATTCTTTAAGTTTCTGTTTGCTGCTCATTTCTTTTCCCACCAATAGCCGAGTCAAAATGTCATTAATGTCCAAACCCACTTCATCAAAAGTGCTGCCTTGAGAATTGTGAATAGTCAGGGCAAAGCAATTGTCAATTTCGGCAAATATGTCGTCCTTAAACCAATAATACTTGCGCCATAAAAATCCGCTGCGCTTGGCACTCTTGAGTTTTTCCTTAAGTTCAGCCTGGTAGCGTTTATTTTCGGATTCATGCAGCACAAAGATTTGCCGAAATAAACCGTCATCGGTCACAATCTTTAAAAGCCATACTCGATAGCCGTAGTGTTGGCTCGTTTCAACTTCTTTAATGGTAAATTCAGTTGAAGTGGGCAAAATAACGGTCTTACCATCAGGGGCCATGACTGGTTTCTTAGTAATCAGCCTTTCTCCCGGTATGAATCTGGGGGCTGTTTGACCGTAAACTTGTTCTCGGAGGGTCTGATTGTAATAGTTGACTTGCTTGTTTGTCCAGCACAGAATCCGAAAGCAGTCAGGGTTGGAAGTGAATTCGCGCTTGATGGTTTTGAGGGCGTATTGCAGGAGTGTTTCTGGCTTAACTTTGAATGCACCGTTAGATTTGTTCCCTTGAGTGTAGGTAGAATGTGGCAAGAACATATCGGTTTTATTCTTGACACAAGAACGGCATTCGGTGATGAAGTCGAGGACGGGACTTTCTCCAGCTTGCCTGACAACTTCGGTTAGCATAGTTTTATTGGTAATGCTGAAGACAGGCGAGCGTTTTTCTCCGACGGGGTTAAGCTGAGCTGGGTCGCCCATGAGAATTAATTTGCGGTGGTTGAACAGGGTACGTTCAAATCTACGCTCAATCCAAGACCATAATTGAGTTCCAACCATCGAACATTCGTCAAGAAAAATGATATCGTAGAGGTGGAGGTAACAACAGCTTGTCTGTTCTAAGACTTTCTCTTGTTCTTTGCGAACTATGCCTAAGCCTAAAAGTTGGTGTATTGTCAGAAAGTCTACTCCGAAAATACCTTGAGAGGCAGCCATTTTTCTGAGAATACCGACGGCTTTGTTAGTAGGTGCAGTGAGGACAATGCGCTTGCTTTGAGCCAAGAGTTCTTTGATTAGAAGAAAAATAAGTGTGCTTTTTCCTGTGCCTGCATAACCGCAGAGCAAAAAGAATGACTCAGTGCTGCTTGCAAATGTTCTCAATTTGTCGATTGTTTGCTGCTGTTGTGGTTTGAGAGTGAAGGGAATTTGTTTAAATTCCTGCGGTCGTTCTAGTAAGGTTTGAATCATTATTAGTGCTAGATAATAACTCTATCGCCTCCCTAATAAGCGTTAGCTTGAGTGCAAGACTGTTTCACGAAGCAGGTTAAATCAACAAAAAAAAGGCGATAGCGCTCTGGTACACTAGAGGGCGATCGCTGATTTATTTGTTGATTAATAATATGAACAGTGGTTGTTGATTTTTAAAGAATAACAACTTTGGTCTTCTTAACTCGCTTGATATTAGCTGCTGTTCCTTTGCTTTGTCCGTCCCAGATGGCTAGTCCGTAATCACAATGCGAACACATTTGGATGTCGCGAGCGCTATAGTTTCCGGGAATGCCAATGGTGGGATAACCAAAAGTATTCCTAGGTTTGCCATTGCCGCTAAATAAGGCATAGTAAACCAAGACTTTCTGGTAATTCTTAGACTGCAAATACTGCTGAACTAAGCTATCAATACCAGAAGCATCACCGACTATAACTTCAAATCCTAGTTCAATGATGCGATTGAGAGATGCGATTGCTCCTAAAGGCAATTCATTAATGGAACGACTACCGGAAATCATTACTGTTTTGTTCATGCGATCCTGGAATTGTAGGGTCAAGGGTGAATTGAATAGCACTCAAACTCAAAGATTGTTCTTTGAGTTGATATTTACGACTAGAAAAAATCAACATTTTCTGCCATTAGGCAATTTATATTTTGGATTAGTAACAGAGTTGTTTATCGCATTTACACTGTCATAAACTAGCCAATTATATTTGATTTCCCATTTATTCCATCATCTTGGCATCTTTTCTAAATCAAATTCAGCAACTTTTCGGAGAGTTTCTAAGCGCTTACTTAAAGTTTTATGCCGGGGACATTCTACAGCGTATTCGTATTTAGAGCCTGTATGTTGAATATCTGGAACTTGGCAATCAATTAAGTTGCTAAGGTAGCCGACTAGCTTTTTGACAGGTATTAGCCAAGCCTTAGCTAACGCTTTAGTACGGAACCCAATCCAAGCTCTAAAGTAGGAGCCGTCTTCGCTAATCTGATAAGCCACATTGGGGGATAATTTAACAATAGATTCGATACGAGCTATACCCAAACCTTTGAGTTCGGTCAAACTGTAATTTTGGATTTCTCCGCTGTTCCACTCGATTTGGAATGGACGTAGATTTTCAACGTTCAAGCGTTGGACTGTCCCCCTTTGTTGAACTCCTTCTAGGCATTTTAAAATGTAATCTCCCTCTTTAAATCCGTATAATCCTTGTTTCTTGGCTAGGTTTTCTAGGTGCTGCTTCCAGGTTTCTTCCCAAGCTATGTTAAATTCTAGAAGTTCGTAATTTTCTTCGCTCAATTGTCGAGCCAGTTTTTCTTTGAATTGCTGTTTTTGAATTGGCATAGCGAATTCTAAGAAGTTGTCGGGGATTTCGAGAGCTAAATACGTCTTAGCTCGGATTTTGAGGTCAGCAACAGACAAACTGCGAGCGACTTTTAACTGCTGAGGTGCAGGAATATCTATGGTACAACTTGTCGGGAAGCCTGGAAACAAGTTAATGGGAAAGAGATAAGATTGGTCGAGAGTCGAGATGAAAATGTGGTGTTCAGTCAGCGATTCTACTTGGAAAATAGTTGTGTTACTGAATTGTACCTGTTGCGAATTAGCAAGTACGATGGTTGTGCAAGCTGGAAGTTCTCCAGTAGTTTTTTGAGGAATAAACTGAGGCACAAGGGAGATTTTGAGGACACGAATTTCATCAAGTGTATAATTCCAAGAAAAGCTGTCTTCGCTGTTACTAGCATCCCAGGTAATTCTTACAGGTCGATCGGTTTGATTTAGAGAAGTGACAGTACCGTAATGCTTACCAGTTTTGATGATATCGCCTACTTTAAAGGGAAGTTGATCGGAAGGATGCGGAGTGAGAAAAGGGAAAATTACCGCTACCACTTCTTTAACTTCACTGGGGGGAGTGTTGTCAGATTTAGAGCAAATATTTGAGAGACCGATTAAAGCGGTGTTAGAGTCCATAACCTTTGAGAAGTTAATTTTTTTTCAACTTCTCCCGTTAGGGGGTATCTTCTCGAACAGAAGCCTAAAACTTTCTAGTTTTCGCTAGCATCTTTGGTGCATATAAAGCAAATTTAGGCTTTATTTAGGCTTTAAATTTGTTTAAGTCCCGCTAGATATATCGCCATGCTGTCAAGATCACGATATGGAAAACTAAGCGAGCAAAGATGCCCACTTCTGAAAAAATTGCTGCCGCCATAGAGACGATAGACCACTTGGTAGCTTGGCTACAAGATACCGGACTGAGTGCGTCCGCGATCGCCCAGTTTAAATTCAACTCGCTGGCCTCTATGTACCCAGAACTCAAAGGGGTAGCAGAGACGGCAAAACAACTGATTGGTGCAGCTTCCCCTTTGACAGAAGTTGGGATGACAGTAACGGAACTAGCAGCAATACTCACAGATAACTTAGAGTGCAAAATCAAGCCAGATTTAGTCAACAAAGCTCTAGTTTCATTGGGGTATCAAGAGCGTAACGAAGCCAAGCGAATTTGGATACTGACACAAGCCGGCTCAGCTCATGGTATTTCCTTGCTGGCTACTTCAACAACAAACAAATGGAGTGGTTCTCAAATAAAGGTGTATTGTTCAACCTTTACCCTCCCCTTTACTCTCTCAGATTTTTCAGATGGGTATGAGGGCTATGTCCTTGATTTTATCAAGCTTTTGACGGGGTTGTTATCCCGTTAGGTGTAGCTAACCAGGATTTGTATCAAGTACAAGTGACATACTCCCACGTCAAACTGGGTACAGTTATGACGTGGGCATCTTTGCAGCCCGATGAAGGGTGTGCAAAATTTCCTTTGCGGTACTGTCATCCATAGTTCCTACTACAGAAAGATTCCCGCTACGGCGTTTTATTGTGGGGAAAATGTCCAACCCCAATTTCTTCAAATTGATCGCCGCATTGATATCGCGATCTACCATTAAAGAATGTTGCTCATCCCAATAGTTTCGTATACCGCAATCGGTAAAAACAATTTCATTCCGATAGCACAGAACCATTGAAGTATAAGCAGGCTTTTGCGGAACGACGGCTGACCCAGCTTTTTCGGCTATGTATTCCAGCGTCTTAAAAAATTGACCAAATGCAGCATCCAACCAAGACTTATTTAGTCCTGATTTGGCTGATTGACCGTTCGGTAGGTAAGTCCCCTCATCATCTTGCTTAACTTTATTCCGTTTTGTTAAGCCCTTGAGATTTAAGTCTTCGTGAAAATAGAACTTAGCGCCTGACCTCACAAGCTTGTGAGCCGTCTTATAGTGGAAATCTTGACGAGAACGAGCTATTTTTTGGTGCTGTTTCGCTTCTCTTTTGGCTAATTTTCGTCGAGCTTTAGAGCCCCGCTTCCGCTTATTCCGCTTTTTTGAAATGCGGTCTAATTTAGCTTGGTTTTTACGAAGCGGTTTCAAGGAAGGTAACTTTTCGCCTGATGACGTTGCCAGGTAGACATCCTCGTGTAGCACTGCATCTAGCCCAATTGAATTGTCCCAGCTTGGGGTAACTTTATTAGGAATAAATTGAGGTACTGAAGAATCTTCAAGCATTATCTGGATAAACCAACCGTCAGCTTTTCTGGTAACACTAATTTGCTTAACGGTAAATCCATCGGGGATTGGGCGGTGCATCCGAACTTTTATGAGACCCAACTTCGGTAATCGAATGTAAATCCAATTCTTGCGAACCAACTTAATCCAATCGTTGTTAGCCGTAGAAAAAGTCATCGTCCGGTAATCTGCCTCCGTCTTGAAACGGGGTCTACCCGATTTTCCACCCTTGCTATCACCTACGATAAACCGTTCAAATGCTTTATCTACTCGCTTAGATACATCTTGCAGGATAGTTGAATCTACCTGTTTAAAGTCCAATAGCTCGCCACTGTGAAAGACTTTTACCAGGTCTTTCTTGATGACGGGCAATTGTTGTTTTTGAGAGTAGTAATTGGGCTTGGGGCGAGGCGCAGAGATGCTAGCAACCAATGGACAAGCATTTATACCAGTGCGGTTATTTTCCCACCAATCAAATCGATCGCCTAACTGCCTGTTGTACCAATAGCGACAGATCCTCAACCAATGATTGAGGGTTAACTTTTGATTAGTTTCAGGATAGAACTTGTACTGATAAGTTACTTTCACTGCGCTACGACCTCGACGCATTGGCTGATCATAAAAATACCAGAAAATACTAGATAAAGTCAAGTAGTAATTGGATATTTATATCGAATAGCAATGTTGACAAATAAAGAAAAGATTTGTTCACCTCGTCATCCACATCTTCATTGCTCGCCACCCAGGCAGGCGAGGACATGAAAATGCGGAATCCTCGGTTCACGCGCCTCTCATCCCACACCAATCGAAGCGATATCGCGCGAGGGATTCCCGTCTGACTAGCTAAACTTTATGAGAGATGAACAACTGATAAATTCTGAGCGCATAGAACCAGATTTAAGGTTAAGGAAAGTGGCAAACTTACGCAAGTCCTTTGTCAAACTGAGGCGGAATAGATAGTCAGTAACGACTGAGGCAATTGTTTGATTAATTGTGAGACTCTGAGCGTTAAGATTAGCCAACTCAGCACAAGATAAATGGGTATTTCCCAATTCTTCAGGTCGCAATTCTATCAAATTGGGGCATTGTAAAACAGGAGAGGGAAGCGCTCCCATAATGCCTGTTTTCTTGAACTTATCCAGGTGCGGAGTTAGCTCTTCAAGGCTATTATGGCTGCCCAGTAGAATTTGACCGCTATCAAAGTTATTGCCAGCATCAAGATACCAGATTCTCGGAATCTCAGCGTGGCGGTTATTCTCTAGCGTTTTGCCCAAGGAACGGCGAGCAGCACTATTGTCAACGCAGCCAATGATAATTACCAAATCATTCCAGTATGATTTTACCAATTTGGGGTCAAAATAGTCAGGAATTGCACTAATTTCTAGCCCCCAGGTAAGATTGTAACGCAAGGCAAGAGTAGTGGCTTTATTCAGTCCAAGTTCAGATTGACAAAATCTCTGCCTCCCCAAATTTTTCCCTTCCACAATATCGGGCTCTACAAAGGTAATATTGACATTTTTCCCAACTTGTTTGAAAACGTAAGCTAATCGTGCTAAACTTTCAGCTACATAAGAGCCAGTGCCGCCACAGCCAACGAGCCATAAGTGAAGGTGAGAGTAATCTTTGAGAAGGAGAGGTGTGGAATTTGCGTACTCAAAGTCGAGGTTTAAGGGAGTTTTGGTAAGCATCAGTGATAAAATGTGGCTCTTCAAATACAGAATTAGCTTTAATTAAGCTATAGTGTCCGAAAATTCCGATTCTCACTAAAATCTCAGGAGTCAAGGTATTAACTTTACCCAAGACTGCATAGAGGCGAAAACCCCGCTCGTCAGCATCATCTGTGCTGCTAAAGAAAGCAGGCAATTCTGCGTGAGAGTGGCACTCAATTAAAGCAGTTGAGTAGGATGAATTGTCAAAAGGCTGGCAGCTCGTTCGTGTAGTCAATTGGACTGGAATTGTCAGTTGCCATTGATTACTACTGTCAAGGGATAGGTGAAATAAAATCTCTGTGAGATTGCCACTGCTATCTTTGGTGAATACAGCTTTTGTCAATATAGAAAGTAGCAGTTCTGATGGTACTAAACGAGTCTCAAGGTGCAAGTATGGTTCTATAGGTGGCAACCCTTTGATAGTATTGGGCGTTGAATTTGCAACAGGAATCATGGCCTCTAGTCCGGGGCGAACTGAACGCACAAACACGCCGTTAGAGGCTGTAACGTATTCGCAGAATACCCCAGTAGCAATGGGAGGCAAGGGAATAGAGGCATGAATGTGGTTAAAAAGTTTTAGCATTAACTTAAACTTTGTGTTGAACAATAAATATTGAGTGCAGTCCCTACATAGAAGTTTTGATTTAGGTAGGGTTAGCAATCAATAGGAGGTGTTGCACTAAAGAGTCAATTGAAGGACTGTACCTCACTTCAACTAAATCTTTAACAGGATAGGTACGCCTTTTTCTCAAGGCTAAACTTTTCAGATGTTCTCTGACATCTTGGGGAAACTTTCGGCTTTTTTGGCTGGATAAGTCAGCATTGAAAGGAGTGGTTATGAAGCTCTGCCAAGCAATATCAATGGTTTGAGTTGAAGCAACAGGTGGAGTATTTTTACCCCAGCAAATTAAACCGTTTGGATGGATGTTTGGTAAAGGAGTGTGGTAAGCTTTCGACTCTGGGTTGAAAGTAGCAAAATCAGTTGCAAATACCCAATATTGAGTGTTTTGTCCTACAAATACCAAGGCAGTTAGTGGAATAGTAATGGGTTTACTCTCATCAAATTGGAGGTTATATTGGGCAGGAGATATGAATTTTACTACCCAATTTCCTTGAGAGTTAGTTCCCCACCTTATGACTCCTGGGGGCATCCAATCCGTATCAATCGGCTCGTGAGAAAATGCAGTTCTCAAACTGACAGAGGAGAGTAGTTTGTAGTGTTCCTTTGTTCCTTCTCGATAATGGAACAGATATTGTTCTTTGATGAACAGTAATTCAGCATCAATTTCTGCTAGCTGTCGGGGAGCTGTTTGCAGAATTTCACGAAAGACTTCTCCTGACAAATGTTGCATAATAACTTGAAATCGATAGAGGTTATGGAGCTAACCCGATAGGTAAGGTTAGCTCATGCTTGAAAATTAATATTCGTTCGACTGCATTAGGGTAGCAACTCTCCAAGTTTTGTCGGGGTCTTCTGGACATTGTGAACTAACTTCCTGATTTTCCAGCCATGCTTTCCTGTCAAAATAATCAATTTTGAAAAAATAGCTTTTACTGTCAAGTTGAATGCTAAGAAAATCTCGTTCTCCGTAGGGGTTGTTGCCAGCTTCAAAGGTGTTAAAATCTCTTAGTAATTGCAGTAACTTTTGTTGCTGTTCGGGAAGAAGAGCTTTTACAGCTTGAGTAATCCGAATTTCACCAATTTTGGTATCTCCTTGACGTAATTGGTCATTAAGACGTGCAATTCTTTCGGCTGTTGTTAGAGTTTCAGTCATAATTAAGGCCTCAATTTCCAACAACTACAACCGCACTAGCGGTTGCTGGTTCACTCGTAATTATTCGGATTCAGGGTAATTCAAATTGACAAGGTGCTTTTGTTCCAGAGTTCAAGAATTTGCTGAAAATGTCGATGGCGGTCAGTAGCAAGCCAGTCAATGACCTGTTGAGCCTGGGTTATTAATTCTTTAGCACTTTGCCATTGTTCTGATAAAAATATCAAGTTTTCGACTGTCCATTCTCCAAATTGATACTCGTGTTGAGCGCAGCCGTCAAGCCAAATATTACCCGTTGAGTAATTGAGGAAACTCAGTACAATTGGCATCCCTTTTACGGGAAATTCAGCCAGAGAGCAAAACTGTTGGAATTGCTGATGATTGATCCTATCTGGTGGTAGAATCTGAGAAAATGAAACTTCAAATTCTTGTTCATACCAATCTTTCATCTCATTTTCAGTTAGCCAATTTAGTCCTTCAGAACTTAGAGACAGCAGGATTTGCCATTCAGGAGCTAAGGAATCAATATCTTCATAGCTCAACCAATCCAACCCCCAAGACTCAATCAGGAGTTGGTCGAGGCGTTCTTCTTGTGCTATTTCTAATTGCCAGGGGCTGATCGGGATAAGTTCTGTTTCGTCAAGAAGACGGAAGAATTCTAATTCGCGGGGGCTATGATTATCAGGAGTATCCGAGTAAATAGAACTGGTACTGGTAGCAAATTCAGTTGAAAAAAAGTGCTGGTAAAGATTGAGAAGTTGAGCGCTATTGAGCGTTTGTCTGAGAAATTCAATCGCTTCAAGTGGCTTAGTTACTGGGTAGGAGTGTCGCAAAGCGGCAATGGCTTGCGACACAGACAAAATAGTTGCAGGCATTAAAAATTAAGAGGAATTTGGAGACAAGCAATAGCTGGCGCAAGTTGGAGTTTTTTGAGAGTGTCTCTAAATCGCTGTAGTTCTTGCTCACCCAGAGCGATCGCGTCAGAGAGTTCTTGAGCCCGACTTGCCAAGGTTAGCGGAGTAACACAACCGCTGATAGAGTCGCATTGCAGAGCCCAAGTGAGTTGGACAGCTTGATTCGGTTCTTCCGGTGCTGCGACAAGTGAGGGGAGTGGGGAATGGGGAGTGAGCAGTACGCATAGTTCTTTTTTCCAATCTTCTTCTACACCCTTTGTCTTGGCTTGTTTGATGATTTTAATGGGTTGACCTGTTTTTCGTTCAATTGTAGCTTCGCTTAATTCAGGGAAGTAAGGAAGTAGGACTTCTAGCAATTTTTCATCATTTGCAGTAATTTCGTTGGGCAGTTCGATTTGCCTGCCTTCATATTCTATTAGACTCATTGTTACCTCTTTAAAACAGGGGGATTTGTACTCCAGCTTCACCTTTGTTGACGGGGTGGTTAGCAGGATTTTGAAGATTTGGTTTGGCTTTTTTCCGGGGTTGACCAACAGAAGAACGAATTTGAGCGCTCACTTTTCGGTTAGGTAGGTTAGAGGCTAACCGCTGGAGCAATTCTTGTAAATGGTTTGGCCAAGCTCCCATCGAGTTTTCTCTAACTTGTACTAATAGTGGTAAGTCGTCATGGCTCGTTGCTGTAATTTCTACGATTCGCCCTTCTGGATGCCCATCGTCTGGTCGCATAACAATGTGGATTTTGATTGTACAAAAATTGAATTCATAAGGTTCTGATTCTCCTTCATCAAGTAAGTCAGGACTCTGTGAAGTGTTCTCAGTTTTGTTGATGGTTTCACCCACTTTTTGAGTAGCTGAAAGTGGAATATCCTCTCCAGTTGGTTCGGAATTTGGTTCTATTTGGGTCATGGCTGGATTCGCAGTACAAGCAAGTGCAGCTTATTCTCAAAAATTGCCGCGATCGCGGCCTTGCTTTTAACGATCTATTTTTTGTAAAGTTTTAACGGTAAGCGTGTTTCCCAAGAAATTTCTTAATTAATTCCCATTAATTATCTGTCCGACAAGATGCGGTCGCACTTGTCTCTATTGATTCTTTGATTGTAATTGCTCAACCCCCTTGACAAGAAGACGAGATAGACATTAGATAAAGGAATGGAAAAACTACCCGGCTTAAAGCAACTATTGAACGAGGCAAAAGAAGCCTTGATAGTAGAGCTATGGCAAGAAATCCAAAAACTCAGCGCAACATTAGCCACCTACGAACCTTGCGCCAGAGCCATCTCCCAAAAAAACTCTTCAAAATTCCGAAGTATTGATAGAGAAGGAATATCTATTGCGCTCGCAAGCTATATTACTATTAGCCACATCTACGATTGCACAGCTATCAATCAGAGCATATTTACTTATGCAATTGTAACTATCCGTACAAATGCGATCGCTCTAGAGCGTCAATCAATACTATGATAAAAAGTTGTAGTTAGTAGAGAATCAGTAAAATATATAAAAAATTCTCCCAGCTATCAGTAGGTTCTGTCGCTGGGAGAAATCGCTGGAAAGTCGGTTTATTCAACTAACGCAGGTATCTCGATTAATTCGATTTCAAACCTTCGCTGCATTCGCCGTTATTCTTTAGGCACAGTAGGCTTTGGTTGCATGTCAAAAATAATCACAAATGTGCGCGTTTTCACTAATCGCTGCAAAACCCGTAGATGATCATCTGCATCGTTTCTCTTACGAAATCGTGCCACAATAACACGCTGACAATTAGGAAGCAGGCTAATGATACACCACGGGTGCAATTTTTCAGAGTAGGTCATTTTAGTACCTCAGCAGTAAAAGTAACAGATTGTGCTCTTGTTTCATTGCTTGCCAAGACAGTAATTGAATAATCTTGTCAAAGACAGGTCACGGTGACATTGATATTTGACGAGGTTTGTGCTAAGACAAGCTCAAATTATCTTTTGATGCTGAAAAAGCTTGGTGTATGTATAGCAGCCACCAAAACTGTTGGAACAAGTCAGCAGTATATGATTGCGACAACGTATACAGTCGTTGCCCTGAACAGTCTTTCCGTTATACCCGCCACTATTAATCCAGGCTATTATCTTCACAATGCGGACACAGGAAAGCCACCAATGCCTCTGGGATTTCCTCAAAGTGTTCCAGCAGAAAATCCATTAAAGCCAAATGACGCAAATCGACAGTAGTAGGAAATCTGCGATTTTTACCCGTTTTAAACCAACCCCGCACTGTAGAATCTGAACGAGAACAAATAAAAGCGATTTCCTCATAACTCACTCCCCACTTTGCATAAAACTGCCTCGGTGTCATTCGCAATTGGCATTGACTGTAAATTGCAATCAAATTGCGTTCTCTATCGGTCAGATTCTGCTGCTTTTTTATCATCTTCAAACTTCTCCAAATCTTCCTCCCAGGCAGTATCAAACGGACACCACGTTGCACTTTTGGAATCAGGAGTAAGGCAAATGATGTAACACCACATCCAACAACGCTGACGCTGTTCATAGTTGTAAAATTTGCCGATAACCATTCCTCTGTCAGCTTCTTCGCTAACACCCGTCCAGCGCACCATTTCGCCACAGTTAAAGCGCGGGGGATGAATTTTGGCAAAGTTGGCAGGCAATTCAATTGCAGGCGGCATATCCTTCAAATGTTTTAGTGGCAAAATTGAAATCAAATCTCGCTTTCCTTTTGGGATTGACATGAGTTTTTAACTGTGCATCTATTGCACCTGATTTGTTTTGATAAATTTTCAGACCAATTTCTCGATAGAGAAATTGCAGAGCGACATTTCTTTAAATCAATCAATGATAATCTCTAATATTAGAGCCTGCATTAATTGCAAGCGGATGCAAGCACAATCGTCTGATATTCACGCACTTCAAAGATATGATGGGAGGCTAGGTAGCATCGATTGCTGAGCGCGCGACAACTGACAGATATGCCAACAGAGATGAAGCGTTTGGAAAGACGATATCCTCTATCAAACAAATCTCTAATTTAACTTGTGAGGGATTGGAATCTTTCAATTTTTTACCGGATACCTGTCGGAGTTATTATTTATTGGCTTGAGATATGTTTATTGGCGATCGCTCGCAGCATTACTTGCTTTGAAGAGCGCCAACTGCGCCCTCCACAGAACTCCTGCGACAGGGGTATAGCCGTCTTTCGAGGCAATATAGTCTGAAACCGCACACATAGGCGAGCGCGATCGTTCCATCCGCGAGTTCCCGTCGAGATCGCGTTTGAAAAGTATTTTTTCGGCGAGCCGGCGCCGCGAGCGTCTAATACTGTACTGAGACGCGGCCGGACTCAGATGAGTCTTTTACATGAGGGTAAAGGCTGTGAAGTCCTTAGCAGAGTAGGCTCTGCGGAACAGACGATCCTTTTCAGGTCGCACTGGGACTAAACGAATCGCACTTTTTGGCAGCGTTCTCACCTTGCTCCTCAATCCGCCAGCTCCAAGCGGCGATCGCAAGTGTGGACGATCGCACCCGAAAGCAACGATTGCACCATCACTCGAGCGCCTGAGACAGCTTTAACCACATATTTTTGAACCTCACCAACAAACCGCACTAGCGCGCCCACTTTCAAGGAGCGCCCTGCGTTCGCAGCTTCATCATTTGGTGGCACACCCCCGGATATCTTCATATCTTTATCCGACCCTGTGCCGCCTGGAATCCCTTCCAAACAGGGAGCCGCGGCTTCTGCCAAAGAGATGGCCTTCTCATCCCGCTGCTGCCAAGCTGCAAAAATCGCCGACCTGCCGTCGTTGGGGAACTGGAACTGGTAAACTCGAATGCGCTTGGGCCTGCCCAAAGCATCTCGTTCCTCCGACCTTTCTTGGCGAACCAGTCGCAGGGTAAAGCCCAGCTTCCCCTTCAAAACATACTGAACCACCTCCATTGGGTGGGCATTAGGGTGGACGTTGATACCCAGAAAATCTTTCACGTCCGCAGAATACTGCTTGACCCTTTGAGCAAAGGCTATCACCTCCGGGTCAGTCCCTCGATACTCCCTGTCTGAGTCAAAGAATTCCATCAGCCCCAACTTTTTGAGAGCTTCCACAGAAGCTTTCAGGAAGCGCAAATCTTGCGGGCAAACCTTCCCTTGACCCCTTTCTTGATGGCCTGCCAAGTGATTTTTATCTCGTTTCCTGACAAACTCTGGGTCATGGGTCAAATAGTAATGCAGGCGAATTTGAGGCAGCCAGCCGTCGTCGTCCTTCAATTTCAGCTCAGGCGTTAGTGGTACACCATAAGTCTCTTGCAGTTGGTACTTGCGTTCTTGATTGAGTTCGCCGTTTGTCTTGGAGCGCTTGTCCTTCAACTTCAGATACTCAGACAGAGTAATATCAGGAGCATCAGCAACAGCATCCGCTTCTATCCTGCGGTTCTCTCGCTGAATTGACTCAGCCTCTTTCTTAACCAGAGCAGCTCCAACATTTCGGAGAGTTAATTCATTTAACCGAGCATCAACCTCCCGGGCAAGCTGCTGCAAGAGCTTCCAGTTTTTGACCGCGCTGGCTGCTATTTGCTGCGCTAATCCCTCTAAAAGGAGTTGTTCTAGCTGATTTTCTCGGCACAGTTTTACCTGAAACCCTTCAGCTTTTAGGCTGTACCTAATCGCCTCCCTGTAATGCCACATTCCGGCATTAATTCTAGCAGCCATTTTTGCCCAAGTTCTCAGGTGAACCGGGTCGTGGGCCGCGTCGATGTCGAAGTCAACTCCTTGCAGCAAGCGAATATTGGTTTTGATAACCTTCTGCTGGGAAGCGAGGAGAGCTCGGTAAGAAGCGCTGCCGTTGCCAATTTTGCCAATGCCAAAGGGCGCTGTCCAAACAAAGATTGGAACATTTTCATCCCTGACGCGAGCGAGACCTTGCAAGGCATCGTTGACGGCAATTGCTCCTTTGAAAATGCCGAATACGGCTGTAAAATAACCGCGAATGTCGATGCTAACTCCTGTGCCAATGGTGGGGCTAACGATGATGATGTCGTAGTTTTGAATGGTGGCATTAAGTTTCTCAACGCAGCCACAAGCAGGGTGGTTGGGGTCGGCTACTGACTCGCTATCAATCCTGAGAATGCGCTTGTTGGGAAATCGTTTTTGCAGTTGTGTTTCTAGGTTGCGACACGACCATTTTCCTTTGACTTTTTGGGAGTCTTCAACAACCATAATGTGGGACCTTTCTCGCTCGATCGGGCAGCAGAGGGCGTGGCTTTTAAGGTCGCAACCGGTGATTTCTCCCGAGAGAATTTGCTCCATTTGAGCGAATAGTGGTGCGGGACTTTGAGTGGCGTAGAAGATCGCGTCCCGCTCTTTTTTAGGTTTCCACTCGTTGACGGCAATCCAAGGTTCGAGGGGGATGCCAGCAAGCGCCTTCAAGTAGTCGATCGCGCAATCAGATAAGTCAGCATCCTGGGCAACGATTAAGCCACCGGTGGTTAAGACGGTGCGAATGAGTTCTTGCAGGGTTTGCAAGATGGCGACGCGGTTTTCGCGGCAGGTGCTGGAGTTCAAGGCGTGCCAGATGACTTGTTCGCACTCATCAATGAGGACGATCGCCCCAGACCAGTTTTCGGGGTTGAAACGGGCCATTGAGTGGGGGTGGAGGCTGTCTACACACAAGCCGTACCCGAATAATTTGCCTTCCGGCGAGTTCTTGGTTTCGTCGATGTAGTTGATTCCCAACCCGGCGCAGATGGCGCGGCCGAGCTGAATCCTGTGGGTGATGACTAGCACGCGGCGTTCGCCCGTGTTGAGGGCGTGGGAAACCAGGTGGGCGAGGGAGCGGGTTTTGCCGGTGCCTTTGGGGGATTTGATGCAGGCTAAGCCGGCCTCTGGATAGGGGAGTTCTCCCAGATAGCGAGAATTTAGCGTTAAAGACGCGGGATAGGTTAAAAGCCATGATTCCCTATCCTGCCAAAATTGGAAGCCTCGTGCTGCGTTTTTGAGGGCAATGAGCGCATCCTCGCCTCTGGCTACCACGAAATCGTCGATGCCTTTCTCCGGTCCTGGCAGAGTGATGACGCTGACGGAGCATTTGGCGGTGGTGAACAGGCGGCCGAGTTTGTCAATCTCGCGGTTGACGTTGAGGACGGTAGAGTGCTTGCTGTCGCGATCGAAGCCGATGTAGATTTCCCGCCCTGGGGTGGCGAAGTGTTGGAGTTCGGGGATGAGATAGGGGTTGCACTTCTCCCCTAGCGCGTTCTTGGTTCTGACACCCATTGTGACGCCGGGGAGGGCAATGGCCGCGTAGCCCATTGTGAGCAGGCAGGCGGCTTTTTTTACGCCTTCGACGATGGTGACGGGGATGTTGTTGAGCCAAACCCATTCCCAGAATTGAGGCGGGTTCGTGGGGTTGCGGAGGGGCACAGGGGCAGAGGGGAGATTTTCGTCTCCCGTCTCCCCCGTTCCTGTGCTCCCCATCTCTAAGTCCTCTGGGTTTTCAGGGTTGATGGGGACGCCGTGGCGTTCTGCGACTTTTGCCCAGATGCGGTCTGGGACTTGCAGGAAGAAGGCTCTGGTGGGGGTTTTGGGGGGGTGTTCGTATTTTACGGGCTTGGTTTTACCGTTTGGGTCGAAGCTGTTGCGGGGCTGATAGGGTTTGAAGCAGCCCCAATACATGGGCTGCCAGTTGTTGAGGGGGTCAAGGCCCGAACACCACCAACCACCGTGCTCGATGTGGCTGTAGTGTTTTCTGGCCCACCGCCATTGTGCGTCGGGGTGGACTCTGCCGGAGGCGGCGTTAATTTCGTAGAGGAGGTAGGCGTAGGGGGCGTCGCCACTAAGAGTTTGCACGTTGAGGGCGAAGATGGCGGAGTCTACGCCGCTTTCTTGCCATTCAGTGAGGGCGGACTTAGACAAGACCATAACGCACCCCCATGTTGGCTGTGTTGACCTTCTGGCCTAGTAGCAATGCGAAAGGCACTCCAAGTTGCACCCGAATCTGGCTACCGCCAGAGCGCCTCATGAACGGGTCAGATGGGGTTAAGTGGACTATGAGTCTCTGTGAGGACTGATTTTGAAGGTCAATGCCTGTGCTATCTCGATAAATCTTCACCGGGCTATTCCTTGAGTGGGGAACATCCCTTTGTCTCATGTTCTGAAAATCGCTGCTTGCACGCCGATCAAAGATAATTAATTAATAGTTAATTCGCGCGTACTAAGGTTCTGAAATGCTTGCTAGTCAAGAGTTTCAAAATTGAGTTGTCACCAGATCCGGGAGTTTTTGTCACCAGATCCGGGTGTTTTTGTCACTAGATCCGGGTGTGTCCGTAGTAAAGTCATAAGCCTTGCCTGGTAAAAGTTTGAAGGTGATTTTGATGTCATTTTTGCCTTACTACGCAAAACTCCAGCCTTACTACGCTTGGGGCTGGAGTTGGGGTCAAGGGGACGGGAAGCTAGATTGACAATTCTGGTAGCACTTTAGGCAAGATTTTTTTGAGGTGGGCGGCGGTTTTGGGGCTAATTGGCTTGCCGCGCTGAAGCTGTGAGACTAGCTGCTGAGATATGCCCAGCTTTTCGGCGATGACTCTTTGCTTCGTCCAATCCTTTGCTTCACAAGCCTTCTGTATCGGTTCCCACTCTAACGGGGCAGCAAATGCTGATTTCCGTTTCCGGGGCAAAGATGCTGATTTTTTAGCAGCTATCAAGGCAGGAATTTTACCGGGAGGCTTGATGGTGACGCCAGCTTCTAGCAGTAAATCAATAATTCTTTTTTTGCAATCTTTGGGTTTACCTGTTGTACTTCCAGGACGCAACCATTCTGGGTAGGTTTCAGAGTCATATATAATCTGCCAATCTAACTCAGCTAGCTGCATTAAGGCTTTATCCCAACGTTGCTTCAGCTTACCAGCGTAGCGATGATCCTTACGGGCTAATTCAATCTCATTTTTCGGCATCACCATCTCTAGCACGGTCTTAACCGTGTATTTCCCATTTGTATGAATGGCGCTTTCTGTTGTTATATTGATGGCAATTAAGAATGCTAGCTCATCATGATACGGGTTCATTTTGAGCGTCGCTTCTGAAATCCAACCAAACTCATATAAGGCAACTGGAGGTCTGGCATTCTTGCCAGGTTTATTAAAGAAAAACTCAGCCCATCTACCCGCCCGAATGAAGGCTACTATTTCTGTTGGTTCATCAATTTCATCTGTGAAAATGTTACGCTGCCCGTAGCGCTCCACAGCAACGTCCCAAATGAGGGAATTCATATCGCATCCTAGCTTCCCGATATTCCATTTAATGGTAGCGTCCAGCCTTCTCAGAAGCTTCAGGCATTGCTCTATCCTGAGTAACTTCTGGGAAGTGGTCATATCTTTACGCTCACCCCAACCCATTAAGTCTATGAGGTTAGTGCCGCCATTTTTCCCAGTTCCAGCTAGCTTAATTTCAGTTCTCCAAGGCACAGCCTGTTGAAAAACATAGGCAGATAGTAAACAGTGGAGTTTGGCAGTATCTTTCCCCAAATTGCCAAATTCCTCAATAATTCCCCAGGCTGCCTTGCCTGTAAAGTAAAAATATTCTTTAGTAACTGGGTCTTTATCCTTTAAGGCTAACTTAACAAAACCCGTGCTGTAATTATCTCGAAAAAACACATTTTTATGGGTATCTTCTTGCCAATCCAAAATTCGTAATAAGGACTTGCAAGCCGTTCTAGGAGGGGCTGAGGTGAGTATTTGAGTGATTGTGGTGCTGATAAATAGCTGGGGTTCGGTTGCGGGAACTGTTTGTGAAGCCAGCCCCAGCATAGCGGTTAACTCATCTAGTGTCCGATTGGATAAATCGAGTGGCTCTAGAAAAATTAAAGCTGAATCAAGTGCCACGTTTTTCCATAAATTTTCCTCGGTTCTACCTGCCTGAAGCCAGAGGGTCAGATGATTTAATATTTCCTCTGCTTTTGTCAAGTAGAAAGCATCATCAACTATCTGCTCTTTGAGAAATTTTTCGAGTTCATCAACACACTTATGACTAAAGCCTTCTAATGTTTCATCCCTTTTAGTAATTTCGGCATGAATCCCCATTGCTACATTCAAGGCCAAAGTTTCTAAAAAATTACTCTGGCGTAGCTTCTTGGCGTACTCTTGAATGCGGTCGCCATCTATCGTGGTGGTGGTGGTAGTAGATAACTCCATAGCCTAGCCTCTTCATGCTAATAATAGTTACAGGTTTGATAGACAAATATCTCACTTGCTTTCTCGAACCTTTTTGTAAGGAGTAACCCGAACTTTCCGTACTACCAGGCCCTGTATCCCAAAGCATTTGCGTTCCAGTGGTGGCGAAAAATAATGTGTTTTTCCACTAACTTCACGATCGAAAGCTCTCCCATATACTGTCCCTATTCGCTCGTTACTACAGTTTACCATAACGCTATTATTTTAACATTTTCCAGTAATAATTTCCTGCTCTATCGCTGTTAATTTATGCCCGAAACTAATACTATTTTCCTAAAGTCCTGCTACAAATATGGCGTCTAAAATAAATTGCCATCCCGTCAAAGAAGCAATGAATTCATTAGTCAACTTTTTTAACTCTTTTTGCACCGCCGCTCTTAACTCTTCTATTTGTTCAAACCTCAACCATTTCAATTGTTCTTTTATATATCCCCAGAGTCTTTCTATTGGGTTGACTTCCGGACTGTAGGCAGGCTGAAACAGTAAAAGCACACTAAGACGGTATACTGAGATTTAAAGAGTTATGAAAGGGAGCATCCCGGTTTTGCAAATATGCAGAAGTATGATATTTTTGTAAAATTTTTCAACCTCCCTACTAGAACTTTGCCGAAAAATCGGTTTTAGGGTCAATGAGTTATTTTATATTCGGCGAATAATAGAATGGCTCAAGAGTTACAATAGTCAAGGAATAATTTTTAGGAATCCAACATGACACCGGACGAACAAGAACGTTTAGAAGCCTATACTGCTGAAATTGCCAAAACTTTATATAAAAACACTCCCCCCGAGGCATTAGATAGCTTGGAAAGCATAGAAAGACACCTTAGAAAACAATGGCTTGAAATGGTGGGACCCCAAGTCGCTTTTTTTTTATCAAAGAAACAACGGGAACAGAAAAAGGACGTCCCCGCACCGTAAAAAGCTGTGTGGGTGAGTTAACAATAACTGAAAAACAAGCGGAACAATTAAACCTCAAAAAATCGACTCAATTAGCTCCATTTTTTGAAAAATGCTGACGGAGACAAGTAGCCAACTTATCATATTCCAAGGCGTCCCAAGAAATTGAAGTACAGACGGGAGTTAAGATAGGTCATACCACTTTACATAGATTGGTAGAAAACCAACAATTGGTTGAACCAAGAGCCGAATTTCCCATTAAAGAAACCAGCGTAGACGGAGGGAAAGTTCGGATTAGAGGACCAAAAGGGGAGGGGTGTCACTGGCTTGATTATAAAGCTGTTCGGCTTCATGACAGCTTTTATGCTGGATATTTTCAAGAAAATGAAGTCTTGATTGATTATGTCAATCGTCAGCCGTTAAATTCCCTAGTCCAGATGAGTAAACTCGTAAAAAAATCCTTCTCCTGTTAGCGGCTCTACTGCTCCGTACAGCCACATATAAATAAAATCCCATTGTACTTTTCCTTGCGGTTTGATTCCGCGATGAGTTAACTTTCTTCTCTGAATTGTATGTAACCCCATCCGACTTTCATCTTCACTCCAATATCGCACTTTTTTCCACGGCTTTAAAAAGCTCTCACTCTGACGAGCGACTGCTTTTGATTAGAGATGACAGTTTTTTTAAAATTCTTCTACTACTCGCAACTTTTCTGTTTTTCACTCACGGGACGCGGGACTTTTAATTTCCCTTTTAGCCGATATCTTGTCCACTGGTGTACTGTCCGATATGCCACTTTTACTTCACAGCAGCTTGTCAACCATTGATGTACTTCTTTGTAGCTACTGAATCCTTCTGGGTCTTGCAATTCCTTTGATAACTTCTCTATAGTTTCAGGATTCATTATTTTTGGTCTTCCCGAACGAGGTTTCTGGAATAATAATTTTTCTATTCCTCCTTTTCTATAACTAGACAACCATTTTTGTACCGTGGTACGATGTTTCCCGTGCGCCGCACAGCAGCAGACAATACGGTTTCTACCGTTTGGGTTTTGAGCCAATACAGAAGAAGCAGTTTTTCGTGGCGGTGAGCGTCTTTCTCTCTCCCCAGAAGAGCTTTCAGTTCTTCTTCTGTTTCCCGGATATCAATTTTAACCACTCCTGACATTTTTCCGACTTCTGTTTGGGTACTAACTTACAAAAATGACCTCTACTAATTGTAGCACTACTTTAGAAAATTGGTATAACACTGGTCGATTAGCCTTTAGGGATTGAGCCTTAGCCTTGTATTTATTGAACAAAAGGTGCGCGTTCGGCGTTAAGAGTGGCGAGCGAAAAGTTTCGCTCACCAACCAATTAACCAGCCCGCTCGTTTACCCTCTGAAACTTATAACAATGCTTTTGCTCGCCGACTGCAATGGCATTTTTTTTGCATGAGTGAGGGAAGCTCTTTTCCAAAAGATTCATAACTTTTTATTAATGAGGAACGAAAATAGCAAAAAAACTTGCAAGTTGAATCAAAAAATAGTATAATTAAATTGTTACGAGCGCAAGTTATATTTAATCGTGCTGTTATGGTGGCCCTTGAACCTGTTACCTTCGGAGACCTCATCGACGCGATCGCTACCTTGCCGATTATCAACTTTCCTGAGAATTCGAGTCAGTTGAATAGCAATAAGCGGGAAGTGACTTGCAACAAGCGCCTCCGATTGCCCAGAAAGCGATTAAGCCGGATTTGGTTGGCCATCAAAGAATAGAAGCCAGTTAGCCTACTTGACGTAAACTCCCTTTCGTCCAATAATGAAGGAATTTACTCTAAAAGGCTGCGCCGTGAAGGTTCAAGGGAATGGGCGCGCTAAGATTTTGACGCCCGCAGAAATTGACCGACTGTTTGACCGGGGTTTTATTACAGCAAGGGACAGGCTTTTGTTTGCTGTAACTTTTTACTGCGCCTGCCGCATTTCAGAGGCGTTAGCTTTAACAACTCACGACATTGTTGGGGGGTCAGTCACGTTGCGGAAAGCGACGACAAAGGGAAAATCAGCAACGCGAACGCTGCCGCTCCATCCTATACTGGCTAAGTATTTAAAGGCTTACAATCCAGATGCGGGTTTTTTGTTTCCGGGCCGAGACAATACGAAGCCTTTGACTCGCGCTCAGGCGGATGTGATTTTTAAAGAAGCTTGCAAGCGGGTAAGAATTAAGGGGGCTTCAACACATTCGATGCGGCGGACGGCGCTGACTAATTTGAGCAATGCGGGGGTGCCGCTGCGGGTAATTATGGAGATTTCGGGACACAAAAATTTGTCGAGTCTCCAGCGCTATTTGGAGGTACAGCCGGAACAGCTCGTCAAGGCGATCGGGCTTTTGAAGTGAGCCGTTCAACAGTGAAATTATTTAGTCCTAGACGCACGCTTCCACATTATGTCATTCGCTCGCCCAGCGCGCGAAGAATCTCAAACCTTTACAAAACCGCCCGCTTAGTGCGTCCAAGACTGTTAGTTTGACGGGCGAACGGGAGCAAATTTTTATTCCTATCCCCAGATGGGGACTTTCCGTACAAAGGGTTGCGCTTCTTTGATGTTGAAGATGCTCGCCCTGACTTGTTTATGAGCCAGAAGTATTGACCCAATTAAACCAGCAAGCGAGCTGGGGATAGCCGAAAAATATCATTAAAAATATTTACAGAAAAAACGATCGCAAGTACAGTAGCAAAATGCAACTAAAAACTGGGCAAATTGTCAAGGTGCGATCGCGCCAATACCTCGTCGAAGAAGTCGCACCCAAATTCTCCGAGGATACAGACACCTTAGTGCGACTGTCGTGCTTAGAAGATGATGCCTTGGGAGAAAGCCTCGAAGTTCTGTGGGAGCGAGAAGTTGACGCCGTAGCGATCGGCAATAACTCCTGGGATTCCGTCGCGAAGCGGGGCTTCGACAATCCTAAACTCTTCTCAGCTTACCTGCACACCCTGCGCTGGAACTGCGTTACTTCAACCGAACCTAAGCTATTTCAATCTCCCTACCGAGCAGGCATCGAAGTTAAAGCTTACCAGTTAGAACCCCTCCGCAAAGCCTTACTCATGCCGAGAGTTGGGTTATTTATTGCCGACGACGTAGGCTTGGGCAAAACGATCGAGGCGGGACTGATTTTGCGGGAAATGCTGATCCGCCAGAAAGTGCGACGAGTAGTGATTTCTTGCCCCCCTACTGTCGTGCGGCAGTGGCAAGAAGAAATGGAAAGCCGCTTCGGGCTCAGTTTCATAATTTGCGATCGCTCCTTTGTGGCCACCTGCAGGCGCGATCGCGGGTACGGCATCAACCCCTGGACCACTCACACCCGCTTCATCATCTCCCATGCTTTGCTCAGAGATGAAACCTACACGGGCCCACTGCGAGATTGGTTGGGCGAATTTGCAGCCACATCGATGCTGATTTTAGATGAAGCGCACAATGCCGCCCCTGCCAGCGGTGCTAAATATGCCGTTGATTCCCAGCTAACTCGCACTGTGCGAGATTTAGCGCCTCGTTTTGAACATAAGTTATTTCTCTCAGCAACGCCTCACAACGGCCATTCTAATAGTTTTGCAGCGTTGTTAGAAATTTTAGATCCGCAGCGGTTTTGCCGGGGTGTCCCCGTGCGCGATCGCAAATTACTCGACTCCGTAATGGTGCGCCGTCTCAAGCGAGACTTGCGGGAAATTGGCGATGATTTTCCTAAACGGGAAGTGATTGCGATCTCGATCGACAACCTGCCTGAAACTGCACCCGAACTCCAACTTTCGCGCTTGCTGCAACACTATCGAGAATTGCGAGAAGAGCGATTGCAAGGTGAATCTCGCAGCCACCAAGCAGCGGCGATGTTAGTAATTACCAATTTGCAAAAGCGCTTGCTGTCATCTATCGAAGCCTTTACTCGCACGTTGAAAGTTCACCGAGTAGCTTTAGAAAAGCAAGTTTCTAAACAGCCAATTTTGCGCTTAGAACGCTTACAACTGCTGTCAGAATCGGCGGGAGGTGATGATGAGCGGGCGGAACTGCCAGAGGAAGAAGTGCAGGCAGAAGAAGACGCACAAATGGCAGCGGCTACTGCTAATAGTTTATCACAAATTACCCAGCGAGAACAAGAGATTTTGTCAGAAATGGCGGAAATTGCCAATGCTGCTCGTTATCAACCTGACCCGAGAATTATTAAGTTAATTGACTGGATTAGAGAAAATCTGTGTCCCGATTTAGGGCAGCCAAATGCTCAATGGTTAGAGCGGCGCGTCCTGATTTTCACAGAATATACGGATACCAAACGTTACTTAGAAGAACAATTGCGATCTGCCTTTGCCAATTCTCACTTAGAACACCAACGAATCGGCGTTTTTCATGGTGGCATTGGCGAAGAACGGCGCGAGGCTATTAAACAGGCATTTAACAGCGACCCAGCCAGCAATCCCCTCCGCATTCTGATTGCCACAGATGCAGCACGAGAAGGGATAAACTTACAAAATTATTGTGCTGATTTATTCCATTTTGACATACCTTGGAATCCCAGTCGCATGGAACAACGCAACGGTCGCATCGATCGCAAGCTTCAGCGATCGCCTGTTGTGAATTGCCATTATTTTGTATTGCCGCAGCGAATTGAAGATCGAGTTTTAGAGGTTTTAATTCAGAAGACAAAAACCATTCAAGCAGAGTTGGGAACTTTGACACCTGTTGTTGAAAAAAGTATGTCTCGTTTGCTGCACAATGGGATTATTCATAAAGAACTGGGAAAAATTACTCAATCCCTTGAACAAATATCTGTAAGGTGCGTCAGTCCTAATTCAAGTACGCAGTTAGAAACATTTAATACAGACGCACCCTCCACAATCAACTCAGAAACAATTAATCCTAACACATCCACCGCCATTGGCGAAGAATTAGAAGAAATTCGCCTTCGCAAACAAGACCTCACTAAACAGATTTCCGAACTCCAAGAAATGCTCAAGAAATCGCGGGATTGGTTAGGTTTAGATGACCGCCATTTCCGGGATGCAATCTCCGCTTCCTTGGAAATTTTAGGTGCACAGCAACTCAAACCCATTGACGTAATCGCAGCAAACCACAATCCAGAAACAGCGAAATGGGAAATCCCTGCACTTAACCAACGAGTCGGGGCAGATCCAACTTGGACAGTGACGCTGGATACCTTAAGAAAACCTCGCCAAAGAAGTCAACAACTCTGGGATTGGCGTAGGGAATCTCCCATCCGACCAGTAGTTTTTCGTGACCCAGGTTCTCTGGATGGCGAAGTGGTACACTTGCATTTAGAACACAAAATTGTGCAGCGATTATTGGGACGATTTTTAGCCCAAGGATTTCTGCATGATGAATTAACTCGCGCTTGTATTTGTCTCACCGATGACCCGATTCCTAAAGTTATTGCCTTGGGGAGATTGTCACTTTATGGAGAAGGCGCTACCCGACTTCATGATGAAGTAATTGCCGTTGCTGCGGAGTGGATAGATCCGGCAAATAGGGGGCGGAAAAAACTGAAGCCTTTGGGAGAGGGAGAGAAAGAAAATGTATTGGAATTGCTAGAAAATTCTTTGGCAAATCCGCGATTGCGAGAGGTTTCTGAAGGGGTAAAAATTCGCCTAAAGGAAAGTGCGTCTCAGGATGTTGAGGAGTTAATTCCGAACCTCGAAAGTCGGGCAGAAGTATTAGCCCAAAGGGCAAAGCGGAAGTTAAATGAGCGCGGTTTGAAAGAAGCAACTGAGATGAAAAAAATTTTAGAACAGCAGCAACAGCGCATTTTAGCACGGCAACAAGAAACTCAAGCGATTCAGTTATCTCTTTTTCCAGAAGAGGAACAGCGACAAGTGGATGCTGATAGGCGTTATTGGCAGAAACGTCTGCAAAGTTTGTCTGAGGAATTAGTGAAAGAACCGACCCGAATTGAAGCCATTTATCAGGTAAAAGCGGTTCGAGTTGAACCAGTGGGGTTAATGTATTTATATCCGGTGTCGGGTTGAGTTTGGGTAAGGTGCGTCAGAGTCTGGGTAGGGTACGTCAGGCGATTATTCATAGTTATAGTTGAGGTTATAGTTGAGTATTTTAAAGCTGACGCACCCTACAATCTAGTCTGGGTAGGGTGCGTCAGGCGGTTATTCATAGTTATAGTTGGGTATTTTGAGACTGACGCACCCTACAATCTAGTCTGGGTAGGGTGCGTCAGGCGATTATTCATAGTTATAGTTGCGTATTTTAAAGCTGACGCACCCTACAATCTAGTCTGGGTAGTATTTTAAAGCTGACGCACCTTACAATTATACAATTTAGGGAAAAGCTAAAGTCAGGAGGAACAATGGCACAAGATCCAGAATTAATCAGACATAAAGAATGGTTGGGATTCCTGCAACCAGTGGGACTTGTTGTGTCGCCTCCCGCCTTAGTAAAATTTCAGTGCGTGCCGAATCGCAATATCGTTGAATTGCAGCAAGCTTTCCAAGAAATTATTACCACAAATAGCGAACAAAATCAAGCATTAATTTCCGATTTCCCCGCCTTTGTTGCCGAGGTTTTGGGGTGGGAATCCTATGATTTAGTGGCAGAAATTGCAGCAGAATTCACGGTGCCGCTTCCTGACTACGGCGAGACTTTAAAACCAACTTATACAGTTCTCGATCCCGAAGCAGTTCGCCCCTGTATATTAGTCCAAATTATAGAAAATAATCGCTCTTTTGATGAATTAGATTTAGAATCAGAAAAAACAGGTCAGTGGAACGCTTCGCCACAAGCAAAATTTGAACGATTATTGCGCGAAACGAGCGTTAACGTGGGGTTATTGTGCAACGGTTCGCTATTGCGCTTGGTTTATGCGCCGCGTGGCGAATCGTCGGGGTATTTGACGTTTCCGGTGGCGGCGATGTGCGAAGTGGCCGGCCGCCCAATTTTAAGTGCGATGGTAATGCTGTTAGGTTCGGATCGCATTTTTGTGGCGCCGCCGGAACGCCGTTTGCCAGCTTTGTTGCAGGAAAGCCGCAAATATCAAAGTGAAGTTTCGACAAAATTAGCCGAACAGGTTTTAGATGCCCTCTGGGAATTGTTGCGGGGATTTCAGACAGCGGATGAGGCGAGTAATGGTAAGTTATTGAGTGAAATTGCTCAAACAGAACCGCAGCATATTTATGGGGGATTGATTACAACTTTAATGCGGTTGGTGTTTTTGTTGTACGCCGAAGATGAGGGATTGATGCCGCAAGATTCAGTGTATGCGCGGAATTATGCGGTGACGGGACTGTATGAACGGTTGCAAATTGATGGGGGAAATTATCCCGATACGATGGATCAGCGGTATGGCGCTTGGGCGTGGTTATTGAGTTTGTTTGGGTTGGTTTATGAGGGCGGCGGCCATTTACCTCAGTATTTACCGGCCCGTCACGGTCAGTTATTTGACCCGAATGAATACCCCTTTTTAGTAGGGTGTGTCGCCACGGAAAATATCAGTAAAAAATCCAAGGATGAAACAGCAACGAACCAAAATGTAGGGTGTGTCGCCACCGAAAATATCAGTAAAAAATCCAAGGATGAAACAGATCCGCACCAGACAAACGTAGAAATAGCAACCCACCCCACAGAAGTGCCGCGTATTTCCGATGGGGTAATTTTTCGCGTATTAAATCGGTTGTTGATTTTGGACGGAGACAGACTTTCTTACCGTGCTCTGGATGTCGAACAAATTGGTTCGGTTTACGAGGCGGTGATGGGCTACGAAGTTGAACGGGCGCAGAGTCCATCTATAGGAGTGTGGAGTAAACCTAAAAGTTCAAAAGTCTCTGTTACGGTTGTGGTTAGCGTCGAGGAAATTCTCAAAACTAAGGCAAATGACCGTGCGAAATATTTAAAAGAAGTCGCGGGATGCGAGATTTCTGGAAATTCTCTCAAAGCGTTAAAGGAAGCGAAAAACGCTGATGATTTAGTCGCGGCGTTAGGGCGGAAAGTATCAGCGCAAACTCCTACTTTAATGCCTGTGGGTTCTCTTTATTTGCAACCTGGGGAGGAACGGCGGCGCAGTGGTTCCCATTATACGCCGCGGGCGATGACGGAACCAATTGTTAGGGAAACTCTCAGACCGATATTAGCAGGATTGGGAGAAGATGCCACGCCAGAAGAAATTTTAGAGTTAAAAATTTGCGATTTGGCGATGGGTTCCGGGGCGTTTTTGGTAGAAACTTGCCGCCAGTTAGCAGAGAGGTTAGTGGAAGCTTGGAACAAACACAATTCTTTGCCAGAAATTCCCCTAGATGAATATCCTTTGTTGTTTGCGCGGCGATTGGTAGCGCAACGGTGTTTGTATGGGGTGGATAAAAATCCGTTTGCAACTAATTTGGCGAAGCTGTCGCTATGGTTGGTGACTTTGGCGAAAGAACATCCGTTTACTTTTTTAGATCATGCGTTGAAATGTGGCGATTCTTTAGTGGGGTTGACTCGTGCGGAAATTGGGGAGTTTGTGAAGGCGACGGATATTTATAATCAGCCTTTATTGGCTTTGTTAAAAGATAAGGTAGAACAAGCTAAGATTTATCGGGATGAGATTGCGAAGTTAGATGACGATTTAGATGTGGAAAAACGGCAACGGTTTGAAAAGGCGGAATCGGAATTACAGGAAGCTAGGTTAACGGCAAATATTGCCCTTGCTGCTTTTTTTGCTGGGGATAAAGAAAAGGAACGGAAGGAAAAAAGAATTGAGTTTTCGCAGAAGGTTAATGATTGGCGTTCGGGGGTGGTTAATATTAAGCAGGTGGAAGGGATTGCTGAAAGTTTGCAGATGTTAGAAAAGCCAATTATGCCGTTTAATTGGGAGATTGAATTTCCAGAGGTTTTTGATAGAAAAAATGCGGGGTTCGATGCGATTATCGGGAATCCGCCGTTTGCGGGTAAGAATACGGCGATTAATGCGAATGTACCTGGATTTATGGATTGGTTAAAGGTGGTTCATCCAGAATCGCATGGAAATTCTGATTTAGTGGCGCACTTTTTTAGACGGGCTTTTACGATTCTTAGAAATGGCGGTGGTTTTGGTTTAATTGCTACGAATACGATTGCTCAAGGTGATACGCGGAGTACGGGGTTAAGATATATTTGTCAGAATGGCGGTATTATTTATAATGCGACGAAGCGGTGTAAATGGCCGGGTTGGGCGGCGGTGGTGGTGAGTGTGATTCACATTCAAAAAGTCGGGTGCGTCGCTACTAAAAATCTCGATTTATCCTCAATATCTCTCGCGGCGACGCACCCGACACAAGGCGATTTATCATCAATATCTCTGGCGGGGACGCTGCCGATTCTCGATGGGCGACAAGTCAATAAAATTTCTGCTTTTCTGTTTCATGCGGGGGGTAATGAAAATCCTCCAACTTTATTAGCAAATGCTAATAAAAGTTTTCAAGGTAGCACCGTATTAGGCATGGGGTTTACATTTGATGATACTAACCGGGAAGCAACAGCGATTGCAGAAATGCACCGCCTGATTGAACAAAATCCTAAAAATGCTGAGCGAATTTTTCCTTATATTGGCGGTGAGGAGGTTAATTCTAGTCCGACTCATGCTCATAATCGTTATGTGATTAATTTTGGTGAGATGAGTGAGGTCCAGGCGCGGGAATATCCAGATTTGATGCAAATTGTAGAAGAAAAAGTTAAGCCGGAGAGATTAGCGCAAAAAGATAAAGGCGCCAAAGAAAAATGGTGGCAGTTTACTCGACCTCGTACTGATCTACATAAAGCGATCGCCAAGTGCGATCGTGTGTTAGTTGTTGCCCGTCATCAACCACACTGGTCAACAGCATTCATGTCTGCAAATAATGTTTTTTCTGAAGCATTAGTAATATTTGCATACGAAAAAGATTCTTTTTTTTGTGTTATGCAATCCCGCATCCATGAAATTTGGGCAAGGTTTTTCGGTTCATCCATGAAAGATGACCTTCGCTACACACCCACAGACTGCTTTGAAACCTTCCCCTTCCCCTCAAACTGGGAAACCAACCCGCAATTAGAAGAAATAGGCAAAACCTACTATGAATATCGCGCTGATTTAATGGTACGCAATAACCAGGGACTCACCGACACCTACCACCGCTTCCACGATCCCGACGAACGCCACCCGGATATAATAAAACTGCGACAATTACATCAAGAATGCGATCAAGCCGTATTAAACGCCTACGGGTGGACAGACATCGCCATCGCCACCGACTGCGAATTCATCCTTGACTACGAAGAAGAAGAGGAAGAAAGCGAAGGAATTAGTAAACGCCAGAATAAAAAACCTTGGCGGTATAAATGGTCTGAAGAAATCCACGATGAAGTATTAGCGAGATTGCTTGAATTGAATCTGAAACGCTCTCAAGAGGAAATTCTGGGAGGGAAAGCGGCCGAGGCGAAGGCGAAAGGAGGTAAAAAGACAGCTTCTAAATCTCGCAAAAAAGTTTCAGATAATCCGCCTAGTATTCCTGGTTTTCCTGATAGTCTGTAATCTGTAGGGTGCGTCAGGGGAAGATTTATCGCAATTAGCAGAGAATTGATGACTGACGCACCCTACCAAGCTGTAATCTGTAGGGTGCGTCAGGCCTGCGAGCGATCGCAATTAGCAGAGAATTTACGACTGACGCACCCTACTCACACCATTGCAACTAACTTATCAATAGTCTGAGATGCCCAAGGTTGTACTTCATTTTCTTGCAAAACTTCCGCCCCCAAACTCCTGTAAGTTGAGATAGTTGTTTGATACACTTTGTTTAGTTTTTCATAATCCTGCCACTCTTGTTTTGGGGGAAGTGCAACAATTCCTATAGGCAATTTAGTGTCAGATTCTTTAACATCTAAAATCATCCAAGAAATAGAATCTTGCAAAGTTTCAGGCGGGTGAACTTCAAAGGATATCCCATGCGCGACTAAGTAAGGTTGACCGTTAGCAACAACCGCATCAAACCTGTGTTCTTTATGACTTCCTTTTACAGGAAAATTATCTTTTAGCATTTCTTTTAAAGCAGGTTTATCATCATAAGATGTAAGAGTTTTTCTAATTAGAGAAGTTGTAATTCTCGCAGCATCTTGGCGAGTTCGCTTAGTTGTTGCAGAAACTACATTAACCAGGTAAGTCTGCGCGATATCTTCTAATAAACTCTCGACATTTTCCAAAGATCCGCGAGGTTCTGTGAATTGAATACTGTTAATCCAACCCTGTGCAATTTTTTTTAATCGCTCATGTTTAGGAGTGCCATCTGGCTCATCTCCGGGGAAAAGCAAACCCTCACTGGCGGCGAAGTTCATTCGTTTCGCAAAGTCTCTGAGAAAATGAATATCTTCGCGACCAAAAGCCTGCACTCGACTCCAATTATTCAAAAATTGTACGCGCACATCATTGTCATCAAAAGCAACAACGCCAATATTAATCCGTTCGTCAGCGATGGGATTGGGGACGTATTGAACGATACTATATCTGCTTGCCATTGCTTTTGCCTCCCTCTATAAGAAAGTGCTTACAAAAAAGTTAATAATTGTTGTTGCTGTCTAGTTAAGTATTCTACTAGAGTAACACGCTCGTCAAGAGTTAGCCCCCACTCGTTAAGCGGAGCCGCCACTGCTTGAATGATTGTTTCTTCACTGACGCTTGAAAGCGCCCGGAGTGCCGAGCTAATCTCATCTGGGGTAAAGTTGCAATTTTCACACAAATAGGAGTTTAGTTCAGCTTTGGGTGCTTGTATCAGATCACGCTCTGTCCAATTGGGGCCACCGGGAAAGAAATGACCATGATCCACCGAGTAAACTAATCGCGGTGGATTCTTCTGGAAAATAAACTGGATGTCGTTAGCATAGACCCATCCGTACAACACAGCAAGCAAAACAAACCTGGATCTATTTTTAGGTTCGCTAGTTGCAATCAACTCCCAACTATCAAAGCAATCTGGTATAAAGAAAGTAGCGTGTGCTGTGCCTGAAGGAATATGAGAGAGACGAGGTTCAATCGCAATAAGTTCAGCCGACACTTCAACAATCTTAGGTTCGCCAACGGGTGCGCCTATTGCAAAGCCAAGCCTTGCAGTAATCTGGTCATTTACAATTTGTCTGCCTGCTTGCTGACCTTTCACCATATACTCTCTACCATCATTACACTTAAGCAAAACTGGTTCTGCTTTCGTCTTCCATCCTTTGCGATAAGTTGTTGCCATGATGGGTATCTCAGGTTGTGAAAGCGCATTGTTTAGCTTTTGCTTCCAGTGTTCCCTCGCGTTTTCTGTATTTTCGCTTTTGCCCACAAAAAAAAGTATAAAATTTAGGTATATCCTCCCAAATTATCCTATTGCTACCTGCTTTGTCAATTTATTTAACGAAAAAACTTGACGTAATACCCAGAGTTTAAGATAATAAAGAGTAACCTGCGTTATACAAACGATTGGCAAGGAAAGTGAAACTTTATAAATCCCCAGATTTTCGAGATGCTATCTGGGGGGCTGAGAACATTTTGCCAATCTCGGTAAATTAATTAAACTTCGATGAGGTATTACATAATGTTTGATGCTTTAAAATCGTGGCTATCATCTTTAACGCCGACTCAGCTCCAAACATACCAACCATTATTTTATATTCTTTTTGGATTAATTACTATATTTTTTGGAGTGGTTAATGTAAGTAAAATTATTTATGACTGGAATAAAGATAAAATAAAAATAACCATTAAACTTAAGCGAGATAGTGTTAGTTTACCAGCGATACAACAGCCATTAAGAAATTATTTATTAATTGAAGTTGTAAACAAAGGTTATAAGGATGTAATAATTAATGAAATAGGAATTGCAGTGCCAGGTAAGAACGATATTAATGTTGTAGATATGCCTTGGACATTTCCTATATTAAAAGGATATGAAAAGGAAATAATGGGAAGTCTGGAATGGGTAGCCCTTCCCGGTACAGTGAATCCACAATCTATAGGGATAGCTCAAATTTTATTTTCTAATTTAGAAGAAGCTTATAAAAATATAAAAAAAGAAAAAGAACTGTCGCTTGAAGAGCCAGGATACCTGCGAACACGTAATCTGATCAATGCGTATGAAGAATTGATGAAGTCGTATAACACCACCACTCAAGTGCTGACGGTCAAACCTTATACAGTGACTACTACAGGTCAGCGTTTTAATGGAAAAAAAACAAAGATTCAATTAGGAAACCTTCATACAGCCGTGCAAGCTACAACTCAAAAAAAAAGATTCCTTTGATACAAGTAAGGAATCATTTAGGGATTAAAGTTTGGACTAATTATTAAACAATCTAATTAAAGGTAAAGACATATTAATGAATATCAATGCAACCCCGACAACCCCCGCCCAAGTCCGCCAACACCTAATCGACGCTTTACAACTCGACCTGATCGGCCCCATTCCCGACGACGAAGCCCACGCCGCAGAAATCATCAACCAACCCCCTTCCCGCTGGTATCTCAGCGGTTTTCTCGTACCCTACGGGGCCGGCCTCGAACAACGTAGCGACGACACCAGCACCGACGAACTCGACGAACTCAGTCGCCCCAGTCCCGGCGACGACGAAAACCCCCCAGAAAAATCCTCCGCCCGCAGAGCATTTTTTCCCTCTTCAATGGGGCTGAGTTTCCTGGTTCCCAAAGAAGCAACTCACTTCCGGGCGATCGCATCTTGGGGCGACTACTCGCCCATTCCCACAGAAGAGGAAAAAGCAGAAACCAAACTGCAAAGTCTCGTCTCCGGTGATTGGCTGCGGAAACCTCAACAGGTAGAACTAGATGTTCCCATCAAAAGCAGCACCGCGCCCTACACCTTGGACATTCCCGACAGCGGCGGCTTAAAACTCGTCATTTCCGTTCGCCCCGTCTTGTCCCAGATTAAGTTACCCCCCGGTACCCGTTCCGTCTCCGCTTTCCTTGTCAACTACCGCACCCCCACCACCGACGACTCCTTGCGAGATACCACTTACATCTTCCAAGCAACTTTAACTATTCACACCCCCTACCCCCTCGTCGCCCGCCCGAATTTGCGGGGACAAACCGATGATGATTGGGATGAAAAGGTGGCAGACTTGCAGTATCGGGAAGACTGCGAATTTGCTGTTGGCCACAACATTTCGGCGATCGCCCTCGTCCACTCCGACTCGATTTGCAATGAAATTCGCACCGCCTGGATACCCACCGCTGACGTAGAAAAAGTCATCGCGGCCGTTGTACCCGGAACTGAACTGGAAATGGAAGCGATCGCCGCAGCACCCACTCCGGCAGCTTTGCGGTCAATGCTAGAGCCAATGGTAACAGCTTATGGCGATTGGATTGCAGGCCAGCGGGACAAATTCCCCCTCGAACCCAACCGAGCTCAAATTGCCCAAAATTTGCTCAACCGCGCCCAAGTCGCGCGTGATCGCATCGCTGCGGGCCTCGACGCTATGAATGACCCCGAAGTGTTCGAGGCCTTTAGAATTGCCAATTTCGCGATCGCCAGATCCATCCGTCAACGGGCCACCCATGACAGTGAGAAAACCCCCGCAGAAATCCACGCCCCCAAATGGCGGCCGTTTCAGCTAGCCTTCCTGCTGATGAACTTAACTGGAATTGCCGATCCAGAAATGGGCGATCGGGAAATCGTAGATTTGCTATTTTTTCCCACCGGCGGCGGCAAAACCGAAGCATATTTAGGGTTAGCCGCATTTACTTTAGTTCTGCGACGGTTACGAAATCCAGGGCTTAGCGGGGCCGGGGTTAGTGTCTTAATGCGCTACACTTTACGCCTGTTAACCTTAGACCAACTGAGTCGCGCCGCCACTCTGATCTGCGCTTTAGAGTTAGAACGGCAAAACGATGTTCAAAAACTCGGCACTTGGCCTTTTGAAATCGGGTTGTGGGTCGGACAAGCAGCCACACCAAACCGGATGGGACGCAAAGAGGACACCAACCCAGACAGTGCCCGTAAACGCACTATTGCCTATCAAAACGACGATCGTAATAAGCCCTCACCCATTCCCTTAGAAAACTGCCCTTGGTGCGGTGAAAAATTCACCCGCAACTCCTTTACCTTATTCCCCAATGCAGACAATCCCACGGATTTAAGAATTCTCTGCACCAACCGTAAACGCCTTGCCAATGGCCAACCGCAATGTACTTTTAAAGGAAATAATCCCTTGCCCATTGTTGCGGTTGATGACCCCATCTATCGCCGCGTCCCCTGTTTTATCATCGCCACAGTCGATAAATTTGCCAACCTACCTTGGGTCGGAGAAAGTGGGGCTTTATTCGGAAAAGTCGATCGCTATGATGACAACGGATTTTACGGCCCGGCTACTATTGGCATCGGTCGGACACTAGAAAAACCTCTCCTACCACCCGATTTAATTATACAAGATGAATTGCACCTAATTTCCGGGCCGTTAGGCACGATGGTCGGACTTTATGAAACGGCTATTGACGCCTTATCAGCTATTGACAAAGATGGCAAAAAAATCTATCCTAAAATAGTTGCTTCAACTGCAACCGTGCGGCGAGCAACAAAACAAATTCGCGCCTTATTTGGTCGCACAGAAGTCGATGTTTTTCCGCCTCCTGGTCCAGACCGCCGCGATTCATTCTTCGCCAAAACTGTCCCCGCCACGGAACAAAACCCCCGCACTTATATCGGCATTGCCGCTCAAGGTCGCAGCTTAAAAGTCATCTTGCTGCGGACTTATTTAGCTGTATTAGGGGCGGCTCAAAAACATTGGGATGCCAACGGCGGCGCGAAGAATAAAAATAATCCTGCTGACTCTTACATGACCTTATTGGGTTATTTTAATTCTCTGCGAGAACTGGGAGGAAGTCGGCGCATTGTTGAAGATGAAGTCAAATCTAGATTGTTAGGATATAGCCAGAGAAAACGGGAAAATGAGCAGTCAGGATGTTTTGCTAACCGCCGAATTAACGATGAACCTTTAGAATTAACTTCTCGCGTTAGCACTAGCCAAGTTTCGGAAGCAAAGCGCTGTTTAGCCTTAGCTTTTTCAGACGCACACCGGGTGGACGCTGCACTAGCAACTAATATGATTTCTGTGGGTTTAGATATTACTCGCCTCGGATTAATGGTCGTATTAGGACAGCCAAAAACAGCCGCCGAGTACATTCAAGCAACCTCGCGAGTAGGGCGAGACGAACAGCGACCGGGATTAGTGGTAACATTATTAAATGTACACAGACCGCGCGATCGCTCTCACTACGAACGTTTCGGCGTGTGGCACAACACTTTTTACCGGGCAGTCGAAGCAACCAGCGTTACGCCTTTTTCCCCCCGTGCCATTGACCGGGGGATTGCTGCTATTACCGTTGCTTTAGCGCGTCTAGGTAATCCAGAAATGACTGCACCTTTAAATGCAATTAAAATTACAGAACAGCGCTCAAACTTAGATTTTGTTGCTGATATCATTGCCCAGCGTTCTGAAATCCACGACCAAGACCGAGACGTTGAAGAAACCGAAGAATTGCGCCTAAAACTAAAAGAGCGAGTCAATAATTTGCTCGATACTTGGCAATATATAGCTTCGGAAAAAGGCAGTTTGCAATATCAGCAAGAAGTGGGAGTTGCACCGCCTTTATTATTTGACCCCCTTGACCCAGACTTGCAGAGGCAACCGCAACCCGCTAAAAAATTTAAAGCACAGCGTAGTTTGAGAGATGTGGAACCCGTTGTCAATTTGTGGGTGAAAAATCCAGATGGCTTAGAGATTGATGAGGAGGATTAATTCGCCCACGTCGCGTCAGATTGAGCATCAAGATTAACTCGCTTAGGGTGCGTCAGAAAAAAAGATTATTTAATTGCGAGCAAATTTCTCTCTGACGCAGCCTACAAATAAACTCAGTAGGGTGCATCAGAAAAAAAGATTATTTGCCGAGCGGAAGATTTCTTCCTGACGCACCCTACTAAGTAACTAATTGCGAACAAATTTCCGGCTGACTTACCCTACCAACTACAAACTAAATAAAATCAATATGAAAATCCCATCAGGACAAATTCGCCAAAGTCAAATTTTAACCACCTTCGGGCCAGGGGCAATGGTCGATTTGCCCAACTATTCGATTATTATCGGCGGGTTGAACCACTGGCGGGGCGATCGCTCGCGCATCCACGAAGAGCGCCTGGAAGAGCGAGTTGCCGAAATTCTCGGCCTGGGCCGCGTTTCCCTGTACGCTCCCCCTGTAGATGAACAAAACCCCAGCGGCCCTCGCACAGGGATCACCGCTTTCACATTTCCCGCTTGGTTTGTAGCGCAAGATGATAGCACTTGGAAAACTCCCAACGGCAAAGAATACCGCACCAGACCTTTAATTCGTTGGGGGAGTTTAGTTAAGGGAAAATATCTTAATGGTGAGAAGAAAAAAAAGCCTGTTGTTCCGGTACGCTTCGTGCAAGCTTGCGCCAACGGACATATCAGCGATATCAATTGGAATGCTTTCGCCCACAACAATTTGGACGCTCCATGCCGAGGGCAATTGTGGCTCGATGAAAGCGGTTCTGGCAATGATTTCGCTGAAATCTTCGTCCGGTGCGAAGCTTGCAAAGCCCGTCGCCCCCTTTCTGATGCCACTGTCCCGTATTCTAAAGTGCTCGGCAGGTGCTTGGGAGAGCGCCCTTGGCTCGGCCCTGTTGCAAAAGAACCCTGCCTTTCTAGAGAGGGCGATCGCCCGTTGTATAATCGACTGTTAGTGCGATCGGCGAGTAATGCTTATTTTGCTCAAGTGCTTAGCGTGATTTCTCTGCCGGACACAGACGCGAAACTCAGGGAAGCTGTCAATCAAGTTTATGAAGATTTCCTGCAATATGCTGAAGAGTTAAATGATATCAAAAAAGAGCGAAAAAAACAAAAAGTTCTTAATGCTTTAGAAGGTTTAAGCAACGAAGCGGTTTGGGCAGAAATACAGCGAAGGAAGGCAGGATTTTCTAATATAAAAAAGAGCATTAAGCAAGTAGAGATTGAAACTTTACTTGCTAGTCCTGATGAAGTTGGGGAAGATGTGTCCGAAGGAGATTTTTACGCTCGCGCTCGCAAGTTAGAGGGGTTAAATCCTCTCGCAACAGCTCGCATTGAACGCATTATTCTAGTGCATCGGCTCCGAGAAGTCGTGGCGCAAGTCGGATTTACTCGTTTTGAAGCAGCTATGCCGGATATTGAGGGTGAATTAGATATTAACGTGCGACGGGCAGCTCTTGACATCGATCCGACGTGGGTACCGGCGATTGAAAATAGGGGTGAAGGAGTATTTATAGCCTTTAAAAAACAGGCAATTGACCAATGGATCAAGCAAAAAGCTGTTCGAGAAAGAGGGGAAGAGTTGGATAGGGGTTTCCAGAAATGGTGTAACACTAGAGGGATTCCGCAGGACAAAGCCAAGTTTCCGGGATTGCCTTACATTATGTTGCACTCCCTCTCTCACTTATTAATTACTGCTGTTTCTCTGGAATGTGGCTACGCGGCTAGTGCCATCCGGGAACGCATTTATGCTGGGGATTCAGGCTACGGTATTTTGCTCTATACCGGCACCTCTGGTAATGATGGAACTTTGGGGGGACTGGTGCAAATTGGCAAGCGCATTGAATTACTGTTAATCAGCGCATTGGAGTTGGGAAGGCTTTGCTCTAACGACCCAGTGTGTGCTCAACACGAACCGGAAAATCATGCCGAAGACCGTTTCTTACATGGGGCTGCTTGTCATGGGTGTTTGCTGATTGCTGAGACTTCTTGCGAACGGCGCAACGATTTTCTCGATCGGGCTTTGGTCGTAAACACAGTTAGTGGTAACGGTGTTGCTTTTTTCCCCGATGAATGGTGATCTCTAAGGAATACAGCCAACGAAAATTTCCCCCGTGGGAAATTCCGTTTAATATTACCGGAGTTTATATATCTTCCGAAACCGACAGCATTATAACTCAGATTTTCGCACGCAAATAATTAGACCTACTACCAGAGACCTCAATAACAAATAAGCATCAACTAGGAACAAATCTAGTGAAGAAATGGTAGTTGTCATTGATAAATTACTACTTTTTGTTGCTATATTTGGGTTAAATAAGTAGTGAAATTAATTCCAGATCGCATTAAATGTGAATTTTGCAGGCATAAAATTATTAAAATTTCGGCACTACATTTATTTTAGATTGCTACCATTCTAGCGAGGGAGCTGCGTCAACGCACTTGTTACATAAATCGATGGATGGTCAACTGATTTCCAGCAACGCGCGATCGCCATCAACAATTCAGGAATCTCCTCAGCAGAAATCTCCTTAAGCACATTCTCCAAGCCCGCTGTCTCTATTGGCTCCCCAGCTACAAGCGAACAAAAATACCTGCGCGACCCAGGCGCAATCTTCTGTATCGCCAAGAGCAGGTTGTCGAGCATCTCGTCCGTTATGCCCTTTTTGCCCCATCGAAACTGCGACACGAGACTCTCGCTGACTCCAGCAACTTGAGCTAAAGCTTTGCCACTGATGTTATAGCGTTTCAAGGTATTGTTGAAGGCTTCGTAGATCAGCATTAAGATTTGTTACTTTAATTTACTCTAGGTGAATCTAGATTTACTCTGGGTGAATAGTTGAGGTAAAAAAAGAGGTTTGTTAATGAGAGATAACCTGCGCCAGCAGCAAAATAAAACTTTTTGGCTGGGGAGGTAAGAGTAAGTGCTACTTAACTCTAGCAAAATTAGGACGTTTGCCAACACAAATTGCCGAATTTTTAGCAAAGACTTCTCGGTAACCCGGAGCCGGCACTTGGAAGATGTCAAAACAGGCATCGCCCAATTCCTCTCATATCGCTTGGGGGTGCGCCGATGAGCGACATTAATCAGGCTCCCCAGACGATCGCCCAGACAATCGACTGGCTCCACAATTGCTTGGGCAGACCTGCGCTGCCGGAATGTCCCAAGGAATGCGAAAGGGACTGCGACGTTCCCGGAGGCAAAGCGCCTGCTTGGATAAACCAGAAAGGAAAAGCAGTCAAAGTCAGTTGGAAACCCTATCAAAACCAATTGCCAACTCAGGCAAACTTAGGGAAGTGGTTCGCCCGCACCACTGGCATCGGCACTCTCGGCGGCGGACCTAATGCACATGGTCACTACATCGCCTTTGTCGATCTAGATCGCAAAGAAAAAGTTTTCTCCTCGCCACAAGCTTTTGAGGTGCGCCTTGAACAGTGGTTCAACGACTACCCCCTCCTGAATGTCGCCCCTCGATTTCGTACCCCTTCGGGCGGATATCGAGTCATCCTGGCCTTCACAGAAGAACCAGATTGGACAGCCTTCAGCCTAGATCGAGACAGCTCCCGAATGGGCGAACTGCTTGCCCGAAACGGCGGTCACACCCTGCTGCCCCCTACTGTCGGCGCGAATGGCATCCCGTACCGCTGGGAATATTTTGTTGCATATCCACCTAGGGTTGGCAAACCGGAAGATGTTGGTATTTACCCGACACGGCAACAGCACCTGCCTGTTCCTGCCAACACCTCGCCCCGTTCTTTTGGAAGTTACGTTCCCGGCGCAATTCGTCTGGAAGACATCCTCTCCCCCCGCGCCAAAGACATTCTGACAGGCGGTGCCAAAACAGGCGATCGCTCCGATGCCCTGACCGCTCTCGCTTCCGAATGCTACGGCTGGGAAGAGTTCTGCCACCGCTACAGTATCTCCTACTCCGGCACCACTGAAATCTTAGCCGAGTACGCCTGGGGGCAAATGGAAGACAGCAGCCGAGATCCCTACAAATGGCAGCGCATCCTCAAAACCATTAGCCCTTCCGCTTGCCAAACCGCCGCCGAATATCGCAGCGGAGACTCTGAAAATTGCTGGAAAAAGATTTATCGGCTGGATCGAGAAACCTTCCAGGCTTCATGCCCCCCTCACATTAAAGACAGGATTTTAGGAGAATGGGGTATCGACAAGCGCCCCAGGGCATCACTGACAGCGAGCCAGCAGCAGCTCAACTCTCAAAAGTTACAAGCAGATCATGTAGCGTCAGAGAGCATCCCGCCAAACAACGGTCAGGTTACAGATAATTTTTACCGGCCGGATTCTGACAGTAAACAGAAAGAAAACCTGCTCCTCAAATATATCGATCGGCTCCTCGAACGGGGCAACATTCCCCTGTCAGAACGAAGATCCGAGTGCGCCCAAATCGCTCAAGCTTTGGAACTCGACCCCAAATACGTCGAACAAATCGTTTTAACCCGACTGCAAGAATGGCAGTTCGCAGAAGTCGAAAGCGAAAAAACCCTTATTGAAGATTTAGTTAGCAAGCGCAAGCAGAGTCTCGACTTGCACCAAATTTTACCGCCTGAAATTGCCTGCATCCTGGCACAAATCGCTGCTGCAATGCCCACCAGCGCCGAACACCTGATGACAGTAGGTTGGTCAACCTTCGGCTGCGCGATCGGCACGGCCGCTGAAATTGTTGCTTGGCCTGGATTCAGACAAAAGTCCTGCGTGCTGTGGACGATCAGCACCGCCCGGTCGGGGAAGCTCAAAAGTCAAACTCAAGAAGTTATGGTCAACCCCATCCGGCTCTTGCAGCAGGACGCCAACAGCGAATACTGCATTGCCCTCAAAAGCTACAAAGAAGCACAAAAAGCCTCCCAGCAAAATCGAGACCCTGACAGCCCGCCAGAAGAACTCCCGCCCCCACCCGTTCCCCGCGAGTATTGGGTCGAACACATCACCGTAGAAGCCCTGATCCGCACCATCAACGAAAATCCGCGCGGCTTCCTCGTCCATCGTGATGAAATCGACGGCTTCTTCAAAGCCCTCAACAAATATCGGGCTGGCAAGGGGGATGACGAAGCCTTTTACCTCACCCTCAACAACGGCGGCGGTCCCAAAGTCATCCTCATTGACCGCGATCGCCGAGTCGAGGTGGAGAGGTCGTGCGTCCCCATCACCGGCACCATCCAGCGCAAGACGCTTGACGAAGAAATGACACCTCGCAAAATTTCCAGCGGCTGGATGGCCCGGTGGGTAATCTGCTTGGCCCAGATGCCCAAACGGCGGCGGACGCGACTGCCCTACCCCGACATTGACGCCTTTCTCAAAGACATCTACCACAAACTTTCCGTCCTCAAAATGCACTATCGTCCCGTTCAAAATGAGGAGACAGGCGAAGTGCTCAAAGATGAAACGAACCGCACTGTTTACCAGGGTTTTCCGATTACTTACCACCTCAGCGACTCGGCAGCCGACTACTACGAACAGCACTTCTTCAACCCGATGGTCGAGCGCGAAGAAGCTGAACTGAATGAAGGCTTCCAGCTAGCCATGTCCAAGTGGAGCGGGTACTGCCTGCGGATTGCCCTCATCCTGCACTGCTTGCACGAAATCTGCAAGTTAAAAAACCCGGACGGCACTCTCAAAACTTACTTGCAGTTGAAAGAAGAGTGGAAGCTCTCAGGCGGGGAACGTTCCGACAAGCCTTTTGAGATTGAAATTCCTACCTCGATTGGGGCCGACATCATTCAAAAGGCGATCGCCACCAGCTACTTCTACATCAACCAGGCTGAAGTGCTTTACAAAGGGCAGCAGCAAGATGAGGACGATACAGTCCCGGTCATCCAGAAACTGATTCAGAAATCAGAAGAGTTGCGGGACACGGTTGCTGAAGGTTGGATCAGCACCCGTGAAGCATACCGCAACTGTCGCGAACTCGTTGCAGGAGCTAAACTGCGCCAGATGTCGAACACGGACTTTACGGCTGCGGTCTTCAACCAAATGGTTTCGATGAACCTCGGTGAAACGAAAAAGGTCGGCAAGTCTTTCAAGTGGCGGATTCTAAGATAATTGTTGCTCGGCCACGTTTTGGCGGTTATATCATTTCCGAAAAACCCTGCTACAAACACGAGCGTTGGGTTGAACGGAGTCAAAGCCAACAAAAAAGTTGCTACTATTGCAGAATTTTGTCGTGGTCAAAAATTTTGTAAAAAATCACCAATGATTCTTAAAAGCTGAAACCTTTGTGGCGATCGCAATTGTCACCGGATACCTAATTACGGCTAGCTTAAAAACTGCGTTGACGATTTGACGATAGTTTGAAACTCCCGCAGAACAAGCTGTTCCCTCGTCAATAGCAGTTTCGACGATTGAAAATCGTCATTGACGATTCCTCAGCACATCCCAAGAGATTTACGATCGCCCGCAGGTGAGCGTACTGGTAACAGCGGCAACCTACAAACTGCTAGTTTGCCAAGCTGGACTCGTCAAGCAATCGTCAGAATCGTAGAAAACTCCGAGTACACCAAATTTTTTGTTGACGATTTGACGATTCCCTAGAACTCTTACCCCATAAGCACTTCAGTCGTCAATAACAGCTTTGACGATTCAGAATCGTCATTGACGATTCACTGCTGACGTTACTCACGGTAATTACATCAAGCGCCATATAGCGCCATATATGGTGTGGTGTCCTATTTTTTTGTTGACGATTTGACGATTCCCTAAAACTCTTACCCCGTAAGCACTTTAATTGTCAGTAATAGCTTTGACGATTCAGAATCGTCATTGACGATTCATTGTTGACATTACTCGCGGGACTTACAAAAAACAGTATATATAGTGTTTTAGTACATTAATATCTACATTAAATACTATATATAGAGTAACTGCGTAAGTCCTGCTCATTCGCTTACATCGAGTTCATGTAATAGCAGTGGCAGTTCGCTTGTCCACCAGAGGTTGTCAAGCAATCGTCAGAATCGTCAAAAACTCGCAGTACATTCCCACAGCCCTTGCAGAGAAAGCGTTTATCGAGAATCGTCAAAAATAATGTCAATAATCGTCAATAAAAGCTAGAAGCTGAAAGCTTTATAAATAGGAGATTTTAGGAGAATCGTCAAATCGTCAAAGAAAATTTCTTTATTAGTCGCGCTCTGGTTCACGGCTTGACAGAGATTGACCGCGCTCGCCCGTGCCCACCCCTTCAGGGGTCGGGATAGGCGCTGCGGATGCAGCCGCCTTCAAGTATTTTGGTTTTCAATATATTTTTTAACAGTTTCCTCAGAAGCATTGCCGACCGTACCGCAAAAATAACTTCTAGTTCAAAGAGAAGGAATTTTTTTGAGATGCGGATATTCCTTCCTAAGCTGAAACGAAGTAAACCCTTTGAGCCTAAACATAATCTGGTCTGGAGCAAAATTAGGTGGGGCATCAACAAGTAAGTGTACATGATCTGGCATGATTTCCATTGCCACAATAGAACAACGAGCTAATTACACTTATCTGTCAGTAGCTGCTTTAATCGTTCGGGCACTCCACCAACCAACACCTTTTTGCGCCTAGCCGGAATCCAAACAAAATGATATCGAATAAGCGTTACTGATGTAATCTTGCGTCTGTATTTGTCTGGCAGATGCTTGTTGTTAAGTCACCAATATCTACAATAATACGATAAGATAACTTCAGGAGGTGATCGACATTGATTTTGAGTTACAAGTACAAGTTGCGCCCCAATAATCAACAGTTTAAAAAATTATCGGCATGGCTCGATATGTTACGAGCCAATTACAACTGGTGTTTGCGCGACCGTGTTGATGGCTGGCATCAGCAATTTATTTGCGGTAGCTATTCGGATTTGATAACACAAGTTGAAATCACACCTTTGACTTGCAGCTTAGTTAAGGGAACGCAATTAGCTAACCCCTGGAAAGACGGTGGTGGTAAAGCTAAGAAAGAAGGAGAGAAGGCTCGATCTCCTAAACGCACGGTAGTTTTAATGCAAGATGCAAATCTGCAAGAATTCAAAGATGCTAGACCCTGGTATCAAGAGATTGACATTGGGGTTTTACAGTTAATTACAGTTCGAGTTAACGAATCTTTTAATAAGTTTTTTAATGGCGCTGGGTTTCCCAAATTTAAACGCCGTCACGATTTTAAATCCTTTAGTTACAAACCAGGAAGAATCAAAATCAAGGGTAATAAAATCTATTTGCCCAAAATTGGATGGATGCGTTTTTATAACTCGCGTTCTATTCCCGATGGATTTGAAATCAAAACGGTTACAGTTAGACAGAAAGCTGATGGTTGGTATGTTTCAGTTAGGATTGAAAACAAGACAGTACCAGATTTGCCAGTAATCCCAGACAGTGAGATTAAAACCATTACTGGCTGTGATATGGGATTAGGAAAGTTGGTTTACTTGTCTGATGGAAGTAGTGTTGACAACCCGCGTTTTGCTACTAATAAAAAAACTAAGCGTTTAATGGGAATTAGACAAAGGCGGGTTAGTCGCAAGCAAAAGGGAAGCAAGAATCGCAGTAAAGCTCAACTTAGGGTGAGTAAATTACATAACAGGATTCAACAGCGACGAGAATCTTATCAATGGGATGTGGCTAATCGAATTGTCAAAAAAGCTGATGCTGTTACCGTTGAAGATTTACCAGTTAAAAACATGATGAAACGGTGCAAACCCGTCAAGTCTGATACTGGTAGATTTTTATCTAATGGTCAATCAGCTAAACGGGGGTTGAATCGTTCTATTGCTGATGCAAGTTGGTATAGCTTAACTCAAAAGCTTGAATATGTGGCTGCGAAGTCAGGCAAGAAACTTTATAGAGTTAATCCCAAATACACCAGTCAAACTTGTAGTAAATGTAGGCAGATTGATAAAAAGAGTCGCAATGGTGAAAAGTTTATTTGCACCAATTGCGGACATATTGATGAAGCTAATTTACAAGCTGCCCGGAATGTGAAAACTAAAGCAATAGAAACCTACGGATTAAATGTTGTTAAGAAAAAGGTACGGCGGGACTCGCCGAAACCAGTACAAACTACACTTTTTAATGTCGGAATGTACGAACGCTCGTCAGATAATACGCTGCCCCAAAAAGGCAAACGGCGTGTGGGCGAGAACCCAGAGTACAAGCAATTGTCTCTCTGGGATATTTAGGGCGAAATTCCTAAAGAATCCCATCCCCTTCAGGGGTGGGAGTGTCAAACTGAATCCCGACCTTTGTAGAAGCTGTGTTAGGAGAAGAGTGAAAAATTGTCTTGTGCAAGCTGGTTGTGGACGATCGCGGCGGACTATCCGGCATCTAATTACCGCTAATTTAAAAATTGCATTGACGATTTGACGATAGTTTGAAACTCTTACACAGCAAGCAGTTCCCCCGTCAATAGCAGCTTTGACGATTTTCAATCGTCATTGACGATTCCCCAGCCACATCCCAATAAATTCACGATCGCCCGCAGACGCGCGGAGCGGCGGTGACAACAAGGACAATCCGCTTCCCTACCAGCTTGATAGGGTGACGGGCGTCAAGCAATCGTCAAAATCGTCAAAAATTTGCAGTATATCCCCAAAATCCATGCTGAAAAAGCGTTTGGGGAGAATCGTCAAAAAGAATGTCAATAATCGTCAATGAAAGTTATAAGCTGAAAGCCTTATAACTACGAGAGTTTAGGAGAATCGTCAAATCGTCAAAGAAAATTTGTAATTGACGACTCTCCTCTTCTTTGACAGAGCAAGCAATTCCACCGTCAATTTGCACCTCTCGATCGGGTAATCTGGTCTGGAAAGCCAAATTATCAGACCGGCTATGGACTTAGAACACGCTGCTAATTCCTTTGGAGAAATAGCTTCGACGCGCGACCTAGTGGCAGAGCTGTTAGCTGCCAAGCGCTCTGTCAACACTAGGCGTGCTTATGAGAAAGACTTGTACGATTTTTTTACGACAATGACGGGACAGGAACCGCACCCGGCATTGGTGCGCGAGTTCCTACTGTTGAACCGCTTCGCCGCTGTCGCGGTGGTTCTCAAATATAAAGCCAAACTAATCGACAAGGGACTCAAGGAAGCGACGATTAATCGGCGGCTGGCGGCTATCAAAAGTTTGGTGAATTTTGCTCGGAAGGTGGGCGAGTGCGAGTGGAGTTTGGTAGATGTTGAAGGAGAGAAGGTGGTTCCTTACCGGGATACTACAGGGTTTGGCCGAGTTGCTTCTGAGAATGTGGTGGCGATGCAGTCGGTGTTGTCCATTCCTGACCGGAGTACGCCCCAGGGAAAGCGCGACTATGCAGTTCTCCGACTGCTGTGGGACAATGCGCTGCGCCGGGGGGAGATCGGCGGAGCCAATATAGGCGACTTTGACCCGCTGGCCCGAACTCTGAATATTTACGGCAAAGGTAGGGGAACTCAAGCGCAGCTAATTGACTTGCACAACGCGACGGCAGATGCGATTTCTGATTGGCTGAGCGTGCGGGGAGCTGCAATGCCCCAAGAGCCTTTATTTATCGCTTTGACAAAGCGGGAATACGGGTTGAGGTTGAGCGGGTATGCTATTTACAAGCTTGTTTTCTCAACTTGCTCCGCTGCGGGAATTCCTAAAAGAATCAGCCCGCACAGAATACGCCACGCTGCAATTACGACGCTGTTAGATGCAAGCAACGGCAATACGCGAATGGCGCAGAAGTTGAGCCGCCATACCAGCTCGAACGTCCTTAATTGCTACGATGATAATCGGCAGAGCTTGCAGCGGGAAGCGTCGGGGCTGCTGGCTGGTTTGGTACGCTAAGTTTAGATTTAATTGAGGAACCGGATGGCGGTGAAGGGATTACGCACAGTAAACAATTTAGGTATCCGCTCAATAAATCGGGGTAACAGCAAAAAAGAAGGTTCACAATCTAGGCACAGCATGATAAAATACAAAGCATGACGGAAAAAACATCTGCTGACAAATTAGTAGAGACCTTACTGCAAAGCATTGAGCCATCTGAGGTTGCAGACGAATCATTGCGTCGTACTGTCTCCATATTGCTGAACCTCATAGAAAAATTACAAGCAGAAACCAAAGAATTACGGTCAGAAAATCAAAGATTGAAAGACGAAAACAATCGTTTAAAAGGAGAACAAGGCAAACCAGAGGTTAAAGCTAATGGGCAGAAAAAGTCAAAAGAAAACTACTCATCCGAGAAAGAGCGAAAAATACCAAAAAAACATATTAAAAGTAGTAAAAATGCTCTCGTCAAAGTTGACCGAGAAAAAATCATCGAGTATCCCCAGGCAGAACTACCATTCGATGCAGAATTTAAAGGTTATGAAGAGGTAATAGTTCAAGACATTTTACTGAAAACAGATAACGTGTTATTCCGGAAACAGAAGTATTACTCACCTTCAGAAAAGAAAACATACATTTCACCGTTACCATCCGGCTATGATGGGGAGTTTGGTCCGGGAGTAAAAGCGTTAGTTATGAGCCTTTACTACGGAGGTAACATGACTCAAGGAAAGCTGTTAGATTTTTTAAGAAATATTGGGATTTCCATGTCAGCCGGTTATTTATCAAATCTACTGGTGAAAAAAGCATCAAATTTTGAATCAGAATTTAACGAAGTGTATGTATCCGGATTAGAAAGTAGCCCTTGGCAACACTTAGACCAAACAAGTGCGCGTGTTGGGGGAGTAAATCACACTACAAATATAATTTGCAATCCATTATATACAGTTTATTCTACAACTTTAAGAAAAGACCGATTAAGCGTACTTGGAGTATTACAGAACAACCAAGAACTTGAGTTTATTGTCTCTCCACTTACCTACGAACTCTTAGATAAGTTCAATGTCCCCCGCTCGGTGGAGCCATCAAATTAAAGGATTACCTCAAGAAATTCCGTTGAAGGGTGATGAGTTTAACTCCTTGCTGAATCAGCATCTAAGCTGTTTAGGCTCTCAACATCGTACCAGAATTTTTGAGGCAGCAGCGATTGCCTTTTATCATCAGCAATCCCAGATTCCGGTAATAAAAACTCTGGTGACTGATGATGCACCCCAGTTTAAATTACTCACAGATGATTTATCTTTATGTTGGGTGCATGAAGCAAGACATTATAAAAAGTTAAGTCCATTTGTTACTTGTCATCAAAAAAAGTTAGACAAGTTTCTTGATGATTTTTGGGATTACTACCGAGAATTATTAGCTTACAGAAAATCTCCATCTGAGCTAGAGAAGCTCAGGCTTAAATCCAAATTTGGGGAAATTTTCGGCAGTCAAACTGGTTATGAACAATTAGATGAACGAAAAAAATTAACTTCTTGTAAAATATCTGAGTTGCTTTTAGTTTTGGAGCATCCGGAATTACCATTACATAATAACCCGGCAGAATTAGCTGCCAGAACAATCGTGCAGCGACGAAATATTAGCTATGCGACTCAAACTTGTGAAGGAACGTCAGCGATGGACATTTTCATGTCTTTGGTGGCGACTACCCGCAAATTAGGAATTAGCTTTTTTGAATATATGCACGACCGTATTTCTTACCTGGGAAATATTCCATCTCTGGGGATGATTATTCGTGAACAATCTTCTCTTTGTTCTTTCGGTATGTCCTGGGATTATTGAAGAAATTTAAACAAATCTAACTGCTCTGAATTATCGGCGCTTGATTCCTTTATTAAGTGTCGTATAAACTCAGGGTTAATTGTGACTGTCTAAAAAAGGCTGTGGCATCCTTGATTTCCTGATTGATAATACATTATTTGAATCAAGATTTAGCCGCCAGCAAATTCGAGATTTTTGTGTCTGAATTAAGATATTTGTAGAATTAAATTAAAATTCTACAAATCCTAAAAATTCAGGCTTACCGCAACTTATTGAGCGGATACCAATTTAGTTATATTCAATATTGAAAGATGAAGTGCTGAATCTGCTGACCAAATTTTCGCCTCAGTTCAAAGTGCTTAAGTCGGTGGTGCATCAAAAGCAGGCGATCGCTTGAGCAATGTTAGCAGAAATAGCAGAGCAGCAGAACCTTAAACATAGGTTGCTAAAGTCCTGACATGAGCGGTTGCTGCTGACATTGCTCAAGCAGTTTATAGCCACCTCCATGAGAAGAGAGGACTGGGCATCCATATCTTTTGGCAAAATCCAAAGCAATTTCAGTTAATTTACAGACCATATTAAAACGGTAAGCACGTTCTACGAGACCTTGTTTCATACAGAATCAATCACTCTTAACGGGCAGCATTATGGCGTCGAAGTTCAAGGCTTAGTTTTCGATAATTTATCAGTTACAGGAATAACCCGCGAAGATTGGCTAAACGACTTTCAATCCATTAGTAGACCCGCCCTTTATCTCGGCAAGCGTTCTATCTTTAGTCTGCAAGCTTTTTTAGATGGTTACACTTTTGCCTGCCGCCAACTCGCAATTCCTGTTACTGAACAGGAACAAGAATTTACAGAATTTCAAGACTGGATAGAAAAGCAATTTAACCAGCACTCTACCCGGTCTTGGGCACGAATTATCCTTTTTTATTCAGAAGATGAATCCCAAGCGCTTGATACATTTTTTCAGCTCTTTGAAAATTTTTTACAGCGCGAATCCTCGCTTGATGCCGACACAATCTCTCGCCACCAGCAGCCCCGAAAATGGTAATAAAAAGCAGCTAAATTCAATGCTTGAAAACTTATCCGAAGAAGCGCTTGCCCAACTTCGTGAAGAAGCCGAATCTTTGCACCAACAAGAAAAAAGCCCAGTATAGAACCCATTTGAGATATCTTAGCGATCGCTGCTTGCGAGCGATCGGCTCACAGCAGTTGATCGCCCCCAAAAGCTCTTATACCAAATCCGGGTTAGCTACCCCCTTTATGATGCTATGCTTTACTCACATCTTTCTTAACAAAATTAGGATTGACATCCGGGGGGGAATGGGTAGAAACTAATTTCCATGTAGCAGCAATGTCATGCAAACGTTGCCAGCCTCGCCAGAGGGTCTTGACAACCGGTTCACCATCACATGAACGCCCCAAAAATCCACGCCCGTTTCGCAATCCAACTCAGACAATTACTTAAAGTTGGGGGTGATTCAGTAGGGATAGGAGTCTAGTGAATCGTGCAGTAAAGTGCTTGCCACTCATGGGTTTCCAGAATGGTGTCCCCTCCAATCTCAGGATGATGACGAGATTCGTACATCATCCACAATAAACGCGCTTGCCACAATTGTGTAGGTAGATATTGCTCGTTCGATGCGATCTGCAGTTTCCAATTGTAGCTGTTCTAAACCGCATCCACTTTTTTGAACGTAATGATAGCGTTCGATTAACCAACGGTAACTGTACCAACGTAAGCATTGGACAATATCATCAAAACCAGTAATCGGCAAGGTAGTTAATAACAACCCCACGAACAGGCTTCTCTGTGGCTGGCGGGTTTTCTTCATTAGCCAGAATTACTTGCTTGCAGCAGTGGCTGTAAATTCTGGTGTCCAGGGTGGCTTTGAGGAGGTAAAATTTCGACCGTTGTAGCCCGCAGGTTCAGAATCGCTTGACGAGCTGACCGCTGTGGATTAGCCTGCAATTCCAGGCTGAGCAAGTCCCGCCACGGCTATTTTGGCGATCGCACTTTGTATTCGCTCGACTTCTTTTGTACCATCAGAGTTCTTGACCTGACGGTTGTGATAGGCGCGAATTAACAACTGAGAATTCTCTGGCCGCCCAGTCGCTAAAAAGTCATAAATGTCGGCAACGCGCGCGGCTACCGTCAGTACAGTAATCGACTGTGGCATTACCTTCTTTCTTCGCATCAAGAGCTGTTAACCAACGCTGGCTTTCTTTGTCTTTGGTTTCTATTTGATTCCGAGAACGTTTCTTGCCTATAGTGGTAGGGTCTCGCGCCCATACTTGTTGGTGCAACACTCCTAATGGTACTCCAACAGCCGAGCTACAAAATACTGAGTGAACTTTCAGGCCCCGACTGGTGGCACTATCGAGCGTGTCCCATTCCTTTCTTGCTTTTATGGTGTGTGAAATTCAGTTCTGTGGTGTCCTGAATTGCTAGAACTATTGGGTGTGCTTTGACTCTAACCAAGGTACTTCTTTGGTGGGCACGGGCGATCGCCTCACTCTTTGACTCGTGGAGATGACCAAAAGTCATAAGCCCCTTGGGTGGCTGCCCAATCCCCTGATGCTTGTGGCACAGTAGCATGGGGTTGTGAGGCTAAGTCTGACACAATACGCACCAGTCTTTTCTGGCGACGGCGATCGCTATCAGAAGCAAATTGTAGTTCCGCTACTGCCCATTGTGCCGTCATAGTTCTTCACTCGCCTCTGTTACCGTAATTCTGGGATTACTTGATTCGGTTCATGTTGTCTATCCTACTCCCGGTGAGCGATCGCCCGCCGGGAGCTCCGGCTTCAGCCGGAGCGCCTTTGTTAAGAAAGATGTGAGTAAGGCATAGCTTTATGATGGGGAGAAAGAAACTCACGCTCGCGATCACCCCACGTGATAGTTTCCGATCATCCGTGAGCATTTTGTTTCAATACCGCCTCAATGAACGCTAGCTTTTGGCGCAAAACGTCCTGCAATTCCACCAGTTGGTCAACTTCAGCTTGCTCCAACATTTCTGGCGACAGCTTTTTCAAGTTCCCAGTTGCTAGCTTGACCTGCTTGAATTGGCGGACTGCCCCTGGGGAATTAGCGAGAGTAGAACTGATAATGGACTGTACCAATCTACGAGTTTGAACTGCCGACAATTTCTCGGCGATAACTTGGGTAGTCGCGTTAACTCTAATGGACTGCGCCTCTTCCTCAGACAATCCCAAATTTTTAGCAGAGAGTTTAGAAAGAGCCGTTGCATGAACCCCTTTAAGTCCTAATTTCCTAATAGCAGTCTTAAGGTCAGTAGCTAAAGACAGCATCGGGAAAATGTTGGCATCAATGGAAGCCGGATTGAGCTGCAAATCCAACAATCTCCCCAATACCGCCAGCTCTTTTTCATCTAAACCTAAAGCTGTTAAACCCTGCTGCTGCTGGTCAGGCATCGCCGTCACCAACTCGGAAACTGAGTTCATGCGCTTTTGCGCGTTCAACCGCCGCACGGCTGTAGAGAGAGTGCGAGGGATAGTTACAGCTTCCAAACCCGTATTACTGGACAACTCCCGCACAATAGCCTCCGCTTTGTCGAGAGGATTGAGGTCTTCACGGTGCAGGGAAGTCAACAGCGCTTTGCGGTGCAAAGACGCAGGCTCTGGAATGATGACAGCTTGCAAAGTTTGCCAGCCCATAGTTTTAGCGCTGCGCCAGCGCCGCTCTCCGTCGAATATCACGAGTTCTCCCCGTTGAATCAAGATAATGGGTTGCAGTTGTCCGTCACTAGCGAGGGAGCGGGACATGGACTCGATACTTTCCGGCAAAAATGTCTGTCTGGGTTGTTCAGGATTAGGCTGAATTTGGTCTAGTGAAATGGAGAGGATACCGCTGGCGGATTCTAGTTGTTCTCGCAGTGCAGTCAGTTGAGATTCCAATTCCGTTGAACCCGATTTTCGCAGTTCTTCAATTTCTGCTTTGAGTTCTTGAATCTCGGATTCAGCTTCAGAGAGGTGCATTGACTGCTTGGCGGATGAAAAATAATTTCCCAAGTCGGGAGCTTTACGGGTGGCCATAGCGATTTTAGATTTTAAATTGGGGATTGGAAGAAGTCAGTTCATGGCTATAAGCCAAAAACGAAGGATTCGTTTTCGCCGGCGCAAGTTGTGACTGTGAATCAAACACTATTTCTTTTTTTTTCCTTTTTTGGCAATAGCCGGAGCAACTCCATTTCCCATTAAAGTAGCCAGGTGCTTAACAATTTCTTTGAAGTCGCCTAAAGCTGGGTGAAGCGGGCGATAAAGGTGTAATGGCAACCCTTGACCGCTGGCATTGACAAATTCTGCACTGTCCCGAATAGGTGGAAAAACGCGGATATTCATCTGCTCTAGCTGGGCTGGCAAGGACTCTAAAAGTTGTCGGTGGACGGCTCGTTTCGTATCGTATTGGTTGGGTACAAACCCTAAGATTTCTGGTTGCGGCTTGAGGCGTAATTGTTTGCAATGGTGGTAGTACCACTCCAGCAGGTGAGCTGCTCCTTGAATTGATTTTGGTTCGAGCTGTACGGGCACTATTATATGAGTGCAAGCAGTTAGTGCCATCAAGGGCAAGGGGCCGAGGGTAGCGGGGCAGTCGAAGATAATTAGGTCGTGATCCATTGGATAGTCACTCAGGCAATCGCCCAGAAGATAAGCGCCACGCTTGTGCAGAACTAACTCGTCTGCTGTTTGCGTCAGCGTCATTCCGCCTTGACAAACGGTTATATTATTGGTGTGGGAACTCCAGCCTTGAGTAAGAGGCCAAGAGCCCTTGAAGCTTTCTCGCATTATGGCGGACAGTGTGTGTTCTGGCTCTGGCGGATTTAGACCGCAAAAAAGGGTCAGGGAGCCTTGGGGGTCGAGATCCATAATGGCTACTTTCAAACCCCTTAACCCCAGTTCGTAGGCGAGGTGAACTGAAAGTGTGGTTTTGCCAGTGCCGCCAGCATTGCTGATGACTGCTAGTCGAATTTGCATGGTTTTGAATTAAGTAGATGATTTAAGTATCATATATCGAGAGTCGGCATCAGATATCGATATATGAGAGCATCGCGGTAAACCACCGTTGGGCCCCACGTTGAAACAGCAAGTTAATATTTAGTCGGTCGAGCAGAATCTCGTCAAGTTTAGTACAAGAGAAGACAGTTGAAAAGGATGTTCGATCGCTCGATTGAAACCGAACTTCATATATCAATATCTGAGCTACGTTATAACCGCCGAGTTAACTTTGAAAACCATCTTGGGATGATGCTCGTACAATCTACCGAAATGCAATCAAACTTCATATATCAATATTTGAGCTAAGCGAGCGCGATCCAACTTTTTGGGAAGAGCTACGAAGAAACAAGAAGTAATCGCCAAAACTTCTAATGTCCAGTTAAGTCTAGAATTAGGTAGTCATGGGTAAGTATTACAGAACGGAACAAAGGTTATTATTGTTGTATCTGTTAGGATCATCCCAATTTAGCTAAACAGACGGGAATCCCCACACTATACCGATCGAAGGTTAGTGTGGGATGAAAGGCGCGTGAGGCGAGGATTCCACCCGTATACAATCTGATAATCGTAGATGTTAGATTGTATACGGGTGGATGACGACATCAAAGTACAATAAGTCTCCTTATTCAACGATAGAATAACACTAACTAAAGCGTAAAGGTCGTAACGCAATGAAGACAACGTATCAGTATCGATTCTATCCAGATACTAATCAAAAACTAGAACTAAACCACTGGTTGAGGATTTGCCGTTATTGGTATAATCGGCAGATAGGAGATAGATTTGATTGGTGGGAAATGAACCGCACTACTGCAAATGCTTGTCCATTGATTGCCAGTATTTCTGCGCCTAGGGAAAGACCAAACTACTACTCGCAAAAACAACAATTGCCCGTCATTAAAAAAGACTTAGTAAAAGTTTTTCATAGTGGCGAACTATTGGACTTTAAGCAAGTAGATTCAACTGTTTTGCAAGATGTTTCCAAACGAGCAGACAAAGCCTTTGAGCGATTTATTGTTGGTGATAGCAAGGGCGGGAAATCAGGCAAGCCCCGATTTAAGACCGAAGCGGATTATCGCACAATGACTTTTGCAACCGCTAGTAACGATTGGATTAAATTGGTTCGCAAGAATTGGATTTATATTCGATTGCCAAAACTAGGAGTTGTCAAAGTTCGGCTGCACCGCCCCATCCCAGATGGATTTACTGTCAAGCAAGCTAGTGTGACTAAAAAAGCTGATGGTTGGTTCATTCAATTGATGCTTGAAGATCCTTCTGTGCCTGAATTTACCCCTGACGAAATTACTCCGACTTGGGGTAACTCAATTGGATTGGATGCGGTACTTCATGAAGATGTCTATTTGGCAACATCTGAAGGTGATAAACTGCCTTCACTTAAGCCACTACGCAAAAATCAATCTAAACTGGATCGTATCTCAATCAAGCGAAATAAACGGAAGCGAGGAAGTAGGGCTAGGCGAAAACTAGCAAAAAGAGAGGCCAAGCAGCATCAACGTATTGCTCGTTCTCGCCAAGATATTCAATATAAAACTGCTCATAAACTTGTAAAAACAGGTGCTAAATTCTTCTTTTGTGAAGAGTTAAACCTTAAAGGTTTAACTAAGCGCAATAAGGTTAAGCAAGGTGATGATGGGACTTATCTTCCCAATGGTCAATCATCAAAATCGGGACTAAATAAGTCTTGGCTCGATGCTGCCTTTGGTCAATTTTTTAAGACGCTGGACTACATAGCCGCAAAAGCTGGAGCAGTTGTCATTTCAAAAAAACCTGCTTATACCTCAATGGTGCTAAGTTATCGGAATGAAATCATTTTCACCGATTGTAGTATTCGAGACTATTGGGATGAGCAGAACTCTCTGATGGTTGACCGCGATATTAATGCCGCGATTAATTTAAAGAGACTTGGGTTGGACATTTTCCCAAGTATAAAACGCCGTAGTGGGAATCTTTCTGTAGTTGGTTCTATAGATGATAGTACCATAAAGGAAATTTTGTATACCCTTGATCGGGCTGCAAAGATGCCCACGTCATAGCGTACTCGCTTGACGTGTGGAGTATGTCACTAAAAACAGGAGTGCGAGCCGGAGTTCTCTTTCGCGAGATAGAAATGCCAGCGAGCAGGATGCGTGTACTCCTAAAAAACGCTCTTAGGTTAAAGCATTGACTGAGAAAATTCAGGTAAATGTCAATGTGTTTATCTAAATCTAAGTAGAAAGTTAGAACGACGGAGTGAAAGGGTGCAACTATGTCTTATAGCGAATTTTCCCTAGATGATATTAAAAATAAACTCGGGTTGACAATTCGAGAAGTCTCTGAAGTTATTACGGCTGTAGAACCGATCGAACCCAGTCAGCTTTTAAAGGAAACCTTAGCAGAAAATATTCCCTTAGCCTTGGGAATCGACACGGAAAAAGCGCGCTCAGAGATGATTGTCGCTCCGGTATTGATTGAACTCCGCAGGCGCTGCGATCGTCAAATCAGCCTCTTTTCCGGTACGGAATTCAATATCGATCGAGTCAAAGGACTCAACGGTGTCTGTGACTTTATGATTAGCCATTCACCAGAACAATTATCTTTAAACGCCCCTGTGTTTACACTTGTCGAAGCCAAGAATGACAATATCAAATCTGGAATTGCCCAGTGCATTGCTGAAATGTTGGCAGCCCAGATGTTTAATCTTCAAAAAAACAACAGTATTTCTTGTGTTTATGGTGCCGTTACAACCGGCAGTATTTGGAAGTTTATGAAACTCGAAAAAAGTACGGTTTATATTGAAACAACAGAGCATTTTATTGAAAATATTCAACTAATTCTAGGTATTTTAATGCAAATTGTTCAGTTGACTCGCCCAACCCTTCCGTGTTTATGAACTCCTGAAATTTTACAGTCTATGACTTCCTGATTTTGATAAAATAAAAGTCTGGGAAACCACACTAAATTCCAGTGGTTCGTGCAGCCGGAATGTTCCGAGTGTTGGGATTTTGATTGTATTCCCAGCATCCAGTAAAACTTTTCCGTTTATCGCACAAGCGACGCTCTGTTGAACGGTTGACTGGCTTCAGTTTTCTTCATGCTCTCTGGCCGAAATGGACGGCCGAAATTCATATATCGATATCTGAGGTACTGGTTCTAAACAGGGAGGTGGATTAAATAAAAAATTCTCTGGACAATACCGGATAATACCTCAGTTAACTTTGAGAACTGTCTTGGGATTTGGCGCTCGTACAATCTGCCGAAATGCACTTCTGAGTTAAATCGCTGATAATATCTAAGCTCATATTATCAACTAATTTAGTCAGAGCCACAGCAAGAGGCTTCTGCGACAGGGGAATTCGCTCAATCAACAGCCTTACCGCTTGCTCATCTCCACAAGCGGCTGCTTTATAAAGCTTCTCAATCGACTCCCTCGGCAACACAGACAGCGACTCAGAAGTCAGTTGCACAAAAGGCTCATCCTGTTCGGACTTCCTAGACGACTCCTCTTCATAGATATAGCGAACTCCCAAATGAAGCGCCATCTTCTCAAAAATTACTGTTTCTCGGAACGGTTTGGCAACAAAGTCATCGAAGCCATTCGACAAAGCGAGTTTCTTAGTTTCAACAAACGCATTAGCGCTCAAAGCAATAATTTGTGTATTGGAGCCGTCAGGCAGAGAACGAATTTTTCGAGCAGCTTGAAAGCCGTCTAAAAGCGGCATTTTCAAATCCATCCAAATTAAATCCGGCTTGTACTTTTGCCACAATTTAACAGCCTCAGTTCCGTTATCCGCAAACCACAAAAGAAAGCCGACTGACTTCAATATCTGAGTTAGTAGCAACCGATTTGCAGACTCATCGTCCGCTACCAGAATGCGATAATTTTGTTGGTTGGGTGCCAGTCCATTCACTTGTTTTTGAGGCTGGATGTCACGGACTTCGCTCTGTGTTGCACGACTCACTTTAATGTAAAAACTGAAAACCGTTCCTTTCCCCACAGAACTTTTGACCTTGATATCGCCACCCATCAGCTTGACGAAAGAGCGGCTGATGGGCAATCCCAAGCCCGTTCCCGTTTGTGATTTTCTGCCAGTTGTTGTTTGCACGAACGGCTTGAACAAACTGCTAAGCTCGTCAGGCGCAATGCCGGGGCCTGTATCCTTCACAGAAAACTGGATAAAGAATTTGGATAGCGGTTTTTTAGCCAATAAATGGAGGCATTTTACTGTCAGCTTTATCCTACCAACTTTCGTAAATTTAACAGCATTCCCCAATAAATTAATCAAAACTTGACGCAGCTTGCTTTCATCAGTTCGGATGTATTGCGGCACATCAGAACTGCGTTCAAAAACAAGTTGCAAGCCCGACGACTGAGTTTTGAGCTGAAATAAAAGTTTTAAGTCATCGAGCAAACTGTACAAGTCAACAGCAGTTTCTTCGAGGGTGATTTGACCTGCTTCAATTTTGGACAGCGACAAAATATCGTTGATTAGTTTCAACAAATGCTCGCCGTTGCGATTGATAATATTTAAACTCGGCTGCTGTTCCGGGGCAGTTTGTTTGGAGCGGACAAGAAGGTGGGCAAAGCCGATAATAGCATTGAGAGGCGTTCTCAATTCGTGGCTCATGTTCGCCAGAAAGGTACTTTTAGCGCGATTGGCACTTTCGGCTGCAATTTTAGCTTGTTTTAGTTCCTTTGTTTTCTGTGCAACTTGCCACTTTAAATCGCCAGAATATTCTTCTAACCGCTTGCGAGATGCTTTTAACTGGCCATTCATGCGCTCGAAAGCACAGGCTAGGGCTTCGAGTTCGGCAACACCGCTACCTGAAACTGTTGAGTCGAAGTCGCCACCAGCTATCGCCTCTGTTGCCGAAATTAACCGCTGCAGCCGCTGTTCTATTCTTAGGGAAATGGACAGCAAAAGGCAGATAGAAAGAACCAAAGCCAGCAGCACGAGCAAAATAGTGTTGCGGGTGTTGGCCTGAACTTTGCTCGTGAAGTCGGTTTCGGGTACAACTGCCACAATTAGCCAGTTTAAGCCTTTCGAGTTTTCAAAAGGTCTGACTTGCAGCCAGTATAGTGAGTTGCTGGCAGTAAAGTTAAGATTTTGGCTGCTGTTAATAGCAGCGAGGCTGCCATAATGTTTAAGCAAATACTCTGTTGAAAGCTGGATTACTTTTTGTTGCAGAGCTTGGGTGCGAACTCGCTGCTGGGAGTCAACAGAAATAGACGGTTTTGGTTCAGTTACCTCGTTCCGAGCAACTAAATGTCCCGAACGGTCTAAGATAAAGGCTTGACAGTTAGGGCTGATGTGGAAATCGTGCAAGTTGAATGTTGAGGTTGGGGTGGGAAAAGCAGGATTTGTTTTTTGTTGACGGAATATTGTTTTTGGAGAGTCTGACCCATTTCTTTTCCCATTTGGTTTGATTGTGACTTTGGCTGTTTGACTTGGAGAAAGTTGATTTACCGAACCAGTTGGAATTTGACTGTAATTCTTTTCTCCTTTCCCAACCCCAACCCCTTCTTTTAAGTAGTTGTCAAGAACCCCTTCTTTTAAGTAGTTGTCAAGGCGGTCCCAGATGCGACTCGTTGCTTCTCCCAATAGCTGTGCAACCAAGTCGTTCATCGTCTGCCGCCCTATGTGAAAAGAAAGCCATCCCGTTAGAGCTAGTAAGATTGAAATCAAAAGAGCGTTGGGGACTGTAAGCACAACGCGCAGCGGGAGGGCAGACTTTTTTTGAACTGAGCTTTTTGGGCTGAACATTGGTTGAAAAAAGGAGTGGGGAATGAGGAAAAAAACGTTCTTCCGAGAAAGTATTACTGCCGAATTGTTCCACAAACAAATATTTGAAAGGTCAATTCACAACTCATAATCAAAGCTTCGCGTTGAGCAGGAAGTAGAAAAATTCTGCTATTTTCCCTTACCATCCCCGCTCGCTTTTGTTATGCTTTTTGACTAATCGCTATTTATAGCGCAGCTTCAAACCAACCTGAATCAGTCAAAAGCTATAAGTTCTCAGAGCGAGCGGTTAGCGACACAGGCTCCCGCCTGACTCAGCGCGGGCAGTATGGAGGAGATGATTTGCATCTCAACTAACCCAAGTTGCGTGCTTAAAACCGCTCTTGACTGGTAATGGGTAATGGGTAATTGGAACAATTTGAGACTTGAGATTTGAGATTTTAAATTGATGGATTGCCGTTGATCCCGCTCTGTGCTTGACCCCGGAACGAATGCACTTGCCTAACTCTGTCTAACATTGGTTAGATATGAATAGGTTTGTGTGAGCGGTAGTTTGATTCAAAAGCTATTTTGGCTAGCTCGACAATCACAGACAAGTCTACTCCGGCTCGTGCAGCAGCATCGGCCGCCGATAGATTCGGATTTCTTACCAGAGCTAAAAATTGTCGCACGCTGTAGACTACTGGGTCGTTGGCTGCTGTGTAGCCTTTTTGAATGGCAATTAGCAATCCTTTTTCAACATCTGATGCTGCGGGGGCGCGACTTCTATCAACGTTCACAGTCGGCTCCCTTCTTGGGTTTAGGGGAGCGATGCGAATTCCTAAGTGTTCTGGTTCTTTGTTGGTAGGAACGATGTTGAAGTTGTAAAGTCGCTGTTTCCCTTTTGAATCTACAGTTTTGATTGAAAGGTTAGTGATGGTAGCTGTGGTAGCTCCCGGAAAATTGAGCGCTTGAATGGGACGCAAGAAAACAGTTTTGGCAAGGCCGCTTGCCAACTGTGCATCGGTGCTGAAAACTATTTTTGAGGGGTCGGCAATTAAAACGTAGGCGAGAGCTTCGTCGGTTGAACTGAAGTCAATCGTACTCGCGCGACCGGGATAGACTAAAATATCGATCGCACTATTGACGGCAATATCTCGACCCACAGTTTGATAGCCTGTTACTCTTGATTGAGCAAAAGCACAGGAGGGGTAGCTCGCAGCAGCAAGCACTGCTGTGAATAAAAGCCCTCCGAGGGAAAGCATTCTTGGAGATTGGATGCGATTCGTCATGGCAGTTATCGGTAAATGTTGAGAAAGCTGTTAACAGTAATAGAAACGGGGGTTCCCTTGTTAACCACAGCTACATTAGGGCGGTTTAAAAGTTCTTGAGTTGCTCTATCTGAGCGGCTTTCCATCCGTTTTGCTAGGGGGCTGAAGAAGCCATCGAGGACGGCTGACCAAATTTGCGGGTCTCGACTTTCAACGGTGGTTGTACTGCGGACATACCTACCGCTAATACTGCTAGAGCTTCTGACTTTAGGCTCTGCGAACACTTGACCGACTCGTCCAACTCCCGACAGCACTGCGGTGAGGATATCCTGTCCGGCAATATCGGAACCTGGGTCGAAGTAGCCTGAAGCAATCAGTGGCTGTCCGCCCTCTCCTGCAATCAAAATTGCGCCTTCTGGAATGGGCTGCTGTTTAATCTGACCGTTTCTATCAGAGTAGACGAGCGCCACAGCAGTAGCTTGTACCATGCGATTGGTTTTGCTGACGGTGCTGGCTTTGGCAATGACAACCGTGCCTGCTGGAAAAGCAATAGAGCCGTCAGTTGCCGTGAAGTCGGCTGTGAGAGTGACAGCAAATTTGTCGTAAAGCTGTTTGCCTGAGCCCTCATCCCACAGCAGGGGAACCGAAACTACGCCGTTGACTGTGGTTCCAAGGGGAACCTGAGCTGTTTGGGGCGTGCGGTTGAGAATGCCTTTTGCCCCTGGGGAGTTTACTTGTTCCAGGGTTGGAGAATTTGTTAAGGCAGAAGCCTCTGGAGCAGTTTCTGGGGAAAGGGTTTGAAATTCTGTATCGGCGGGCAAGGACGTTGGACGAGCGCTCAGTCGAGCCTCTGTCTCGATTGGGTTATCGGTAGAATCGGAACTTGTTTGGGGGGAAAGGGGAGCCGGAGTTAATTGGTTAGTGGGGTTTTGGGAGTTGTCGGTGGTTTCGAGGCTGTCCTCTCCATAAGGAAACTCCGGGTGTAGCCTTTCCCCGCTGGCGTTATTTGGGTGGCTATATAGTTTTTCTGGGATTTGCTCGAAAGAAACGTATGAGGGTTGCGACTTTTGGTTGCCGATATTGACTGTTAGGAATTCAGTTGTTGGAGCTGGCTTTGTCAGAGCGGCGGCGGTAGCGCTTGTTGCCGCTGGAGTGCTTGGTGTTGCACTCACGGCATTCGCTATTCGGTTAGGGTCAAAATTTCCCCTAATTTGTCCGAGTTGGGCGAGTTGGTTCCACCGCTCAAACGGGTCGATTTTTTCTTCGGTTGGAGTTGGAATTAAAGCTGGTGGTACTAACGGTTTGGGTATGGGGGCTGGTGGGGGCGCGGATGTTCTTGAGGGTACTCTTTGAGGTATGGGTGCGGGTAGTGTTACCGTCCGCACTACTGTTCGGGGTGCGGGTAGGGGTTCGCGTAGAGGAGTAGGTGGCGGTGCAGCGCTCCGGATAGCGACTAGACGCGGAGTTCGCGGAGTTCGTGGGGTTCTTGACGGTTTGGGCGACGGTTCTGTTTTGGGTTTTGCGGTTTTTTGCGGTTTTTCGGCTAACAGTTTTTGTTGGTCTTGGTAAGCTAATTTAGCCAGCAACTCCGGTTTTTCATCTTTAATGGTGCCAGAAGAGCTTTCTTTTGGTGTTGATTGTGCGATCGACTCGCGAGGTGATTTAGGCTTGATAAATTGCCAAATCAGCAGTCCTAGCAATAGTATTCCACCAGTCAATAGCAGTATTGTCACTGCTCTAGGAACGCCTCTTTCGGAAACAGGCGGGGGCAGTGGTCTTTCCTCATCTTGAGCAAGTTGATATTGAGTTTCAAGTGTTAGGGGTGCATTGGGGTCGAAATTAGCAATGAAGTTTTCATCAATATCATCGTCAGAAGGGGAAGGGTTTGGAGAAGGGGAAATAGGGGAATTGATGTTATCGTCATCATTATTAGGGGTATATTCACTTGATGCAGTTGTATGATTCATATTGGCTGTAGTGGTACTATTATCAGGAGTGGTATTAATTGGATTTTCGGTTAATCCATTTCTTTTGTTAGTCATGGCTTTAGAGTTGAATGTGTTGTGTTTAACTGTACATAAAAAAGCAAAGAGAGAAGACTTAAAGCAAAGGGATGAAACATACTAAATGTTTAAATTCTTTAGTTGTTACGGTAGGTTTTTAAATTTACCCACTTGCCGGTTCGTCCCCTTTCCATGTCTCTTTCCTCTTCTATGGTTTGAATTCGACAATTCGGGAAATTTCTAATCCGGCTGCTCTCAAAGAGTGAATAGTCTTCTCTAATTCATTAGCGTTTTCTTTGAGAGGGGATTTGGGAATTTCTACGGCTTTGACGGTGAAGGTTCGATTAAACTGTTCTCGGCTTTCTCCAATGCCTTGCTCTAGCACTACGCGAGTAGCAATTACATCTATTTCCCAAACTCCTCTTTTTATTTCTCTGGGTTCTGAGATGTGAGAGATATAGACTCCAGAGCGGGTTTTTCCTGAATAGATGGTGTTGGGAACGAGTTTGGCAAGTTCAACAAGAGAAGCTTTACCAAACTCTGATTCCATCATCAAGGAACCCATCCAAGCAGTTGTAGGAACTTGGGAACCTTTAACTTTAATGCCGGGGTCTGGGTCATTTGTGCCGGGAATTTTGCCTGACCAAGCCCAGGTTAAATTTACCCAACTGGATACAAAATTTTGGATAATTTTCGGCTCTCTGTACAGTTCATCTTGTTCTGCAATTCGTGCTGCGGTTCCGTCTTTTAACTGGACAAAAGTAACTTTTCTTTGAGATAAGGCTCTCAAGCTAACTGTGTTAACTAAAACAGCAATTGTCAGGAGGCAAACAAAGCTTGTTAGCAGGACAAAGCACAAGGCTAAGGTGTTTTTAGATTCAGGGAGTAAGGGTTGAGACTGTGGAAATTTCATAGTTTTATTGAAGGGGATGAGAAATGGAGAGGTGAGGAGATAGGGAGGGAATGGATTGGGAAACTGGGTTTGAGTAGTGAGTAACAACCCGGTGCGGTGCAGAAAAAGCTATCGGAATTTCTTTCCCCTTCCCCTAGATCAGTTTTCCAGCAATAACGCCGATCGCGTTACTGGCAATATCTGTAAGCTGTTTGGTGCTATTGGCGATCGCACTGTACAAAGCAGTTCCTCCACCCTTGGCTATTAACACGGCTAGAACGGGAGAAAACACAGCTAAAAAGAATAAAAAGGCGATATCTGTAACTAACTCTGCATCGGATTTGACAATCACTACAGCCACTAATCCAACAACAATGTTGTAGCCCAATTGCACTCCAAATAAGGACATAAATCCTATAAGCCAAGCCCAGATTGGTTTTCCTTGCAACGGCAGCAGCGACAAGCCCATTGCCAGAGGCCCGAACAGAGCTGTTAGTAATAACGCTGCTTCTAAAATGTTGACAAATGCCCACTGTACCGATCTAAGAATTAAGCGAATGATCGGCAAAACAGTAGACCTAAAAACTTGCCCTGCAAAATCGCCATTTCCTATGTCTTGAAGATTGGTTGCATTGCCTAAGTTTTCGACAAATCGCTGCAAGCTTTTGAGAGTGCCTCCATTTTGCTGTTCGGCTGCCTGAAGGATTTGTTGAGCTGGCTGTTTTTTGCTGTTCCAACATTCTACTAAAGCTTCTCCAACTTTGCCCTGACATTCGCTGTAGAGTTTTTCAATTTCTTCTTTGCCAGCACTGGTGAGGTTAACGTCGCTCAGGGCAGTTCTGAAGGTCATTTCTCCTACTTGAATTTTCATGATTTCTTGAACTTGAGTGCTGCCTACAAATTTGATGAATTTGACGCTTTCAGCTAAGACTTTACCGTTGTTGCTGAGAAATACTACAATTACGAGCGGCCAGATAAACATGGCTACTAGCTCTGACCAAGACTGTTTTTCGATGATTTCTTTGCCACTGGTGACAGCGAGGTAAGTAACAGATATTCCCGCCAGAATTAGTCCTAGTTTGACTAAGGCAATCCAGAGAGAGGATTCTTGAGTGTTAAAGGTGTTAAACCAAACTAAATTCCACGATTCGACGGTTTTTTGAGAGACTTCTATGGCGTCAGATAGAGTGTCCAGGGCTTGTCCTGCTGTGCTAGTTTGGGCGATTAGTTGTGTCAGCATCGCGGTGTCTCCTTGTTGTGATTTCAGTCTTCGCTTGCCCCCAGAGTGATGCCTCCCGGCATTTGAAACAGTCCGGCTTGAGTAGAAGAAGCTGTAGCAGCCGCAGCATCCTGCCGTCTCTGGGCTGTGTTAATTTCGTTGAGTTCTTCAGCTTGTTGAGCGTTGAGAATGTTGGCAAAACTGCGATCGATTTGAGCTTGCTGGCCCTGCATGACTAAAGCACTTTGATTTTCTGCTGATAAGGCTGCTTGTTTAGCTGCGATCGCACTTTGTTGAGATATATTTCTCATAATGTTCTGAGTGACATCTTGACCTTCTGAATCAGCACCCAATTCCATTGAATTTTGGCTCTCGCGATTAGTTTGCTCTACGTTTTGTTGGACAACTTCTTTCATCTGAGCTTGCTTTTGTTGAGCTTCTTTACTGAGAGTGGCTTTATTGGCAACACTTACAGCACTTTCTCTTTCTGCGAGTTCTGCGGTATTCTCTTTGAGGCTGTAAGAATCTTGCGGTCTCTTCTCTAAAGCAGCGGATAGTTTTGTCCCTTCACTTTCGGAGGTGTTGCCGTCCATTATGCTTTTAACTGCTTCTTGTAGGTCTGGAACTTTCAGTTCTCCCAGGAATGAAGAGAGGGTTGACTCTATTTCACTGCTGAATTTTTCGACTTTATTTAACAAATTGTCCCAGATGCATGAAATGCTGTCAGAGATGGTGGAGATGGTATCGGAAATTTCGCCTGTTATGCCGCTAATTGTGTTTTCTCTACCTCCTATTTCTTTCTGGTTGCTCAAGAAGTTATTAGCTGATTGTTGGATTTGGCTTTCTATTTGTTGATTGGGAACTGTGAAGCTGGAGCGGTTGAAAGTGCTGCTGTTAGAATTGTTTAAGGTGGGAAGCTGTGTTGCAGTCGGATTGTTGTCAGAGGTTTGAGCTTTTGCTTCAACAGAATTTAGTATTAAACTCAGCCCAATTGCAGGAATACTGAGGGCAATTTTTACAAGCAATTTCGATGATTTCATGTGTTTCTCCCTTATGTGTGCAGTAATTCGAGGAGTGGTAATTAGTAATTGGCTTTTCTCAGTCTCTCAAGTGTTCTAGCTAGCCATCAGGTCTTGATGGGATTTGTGTTCCTTGATTTCGGTGACTGAATTCTTGCCAATATTGGCTAATGAACGGCCTTCTTTAATGGCTTGTACATATTCAGATGCAAATTGTTTGAGTGCTAGCAATTGCCCTTTTAATGTATTGGGATATTGAGCCATCACTCGCGCACGAGCCATTAATTCAGCTTGATTGTTAGCCACACTTGCTAAAATCATTTCACCTGGGTAGTATCGGCTTTGCCAGAAACGACCTCCTTTTTCAATTAGCCAATTGGAATAAAGCTCAGCCGCTCTAGGGAGGAAAGCTTCTGTAGCATTTTGACTGATAATTTCAGCCGGATATCCCAAACGTTTAACCCAAGAATTAGCTCCATTTGATGTCAATCTTCCGGTAATTCGATACACCATGTTTTGCATAATCATGCTTCCCGCACTACAGTCGCAAATACTGTCGATATCTTGAGATAGCAAGAGCACTGAAATGCCATTCTTTCTACCCACTGCACAGAGTTCGCCTACTACTTCAGCAAATCCGTCTTTCTTAAACAAAATCGAAAGTTCGTCTCCGATAAACAAGCTTTTAGGGTGAGAAAGTGCGTTGCGGATGCAAGCAGCGTGGGCGTTAATTGCCATTAAATACTGGTCTTGTTCGTTGCCCAGGTTGCTGAGGGCAAAAAACTTAACAGCGGGTTCGGGTGAAAATGTACTGGGCCTGCCAATTGCTTTCCCTAAAGGTGAGGCTAGTAATGCGTTACATTGAGTGATAATTTGGTTGATGGCAATGCGGTCGAAGTCGGTAAAATTTTGCAGGTTTAGTTGCTCTTTTGTGCAGAATTTTAGGAGGTTTTTGAGGGTTGGCATTTCTTGCCAAGCGGTCGATTTCCAGCCTTTTTCAAAGGCAGTATTGTAGCGCTCGATAATTTCCGGCTCTTCCAGAAATTTTTTCAGAGTTAGCAGCAAAATGGCATCGACTCGCTGCGCTAGTTTGGGGTCGCGGACTTTGCCCATGCTGATAATAGTCAGCGCTTTTCTGATAAACTCTTTCCATTGGTCTAGTCTGCGCGATCGCTCTTCTCTGTCAAAACGCCTCAAATCGGGTATTTCGAGTAGATTCGAGCTGCCAGAGGTGATGTCGTAGTACGCACCGTCGTCGCCTAACAGTTTCACTGCTGTCTCAAAGGTACTGCCGCTTCCTGCTGAGATGTCCATACCGACTACTGGAATATTAGCGGCTAAAGCATCGACCGCAAATCGCCATCCTACAACGCTTTTACCGCAACCGGATTCACCTGTTATAACGGCGCGGCTAGTTTGGTTGTGCATGAGGTCAACGTACACGGGTTTGCCGCCTTTGGTGATGAATTCAACTCCTTTTGAGTCGATGTCCCTTACAGCAGTTAAGGGCAAAATACCGGGGACAGTTTCGGTGTCTAAGGTGAGGCGGCGTTCGTTAATTAGCGAACTGCTGTGCAACAGCCAGCTTACAGTAATGGGCAAAGTTTCTAGCCACAGTTGCCAAGCAATGTTGCGCTCTCTTAATACCTTGGCAGAGCCGAAGCTGTGGGAGAGCATTTGGCAAGCGTGTGTTAGTTGCTCCGGCGTTGGTCGGTAGACTAAGAAGGTGACAGCAGCGTGAATTGCTCTTGCACCTTTGTACATTTTTTTCTGGGCTTCAAAGGATTCTTCCTGTTTGACTTCTGCTCCTACATCGCGACCTTGACCTTTTTCTAAAGCGCGTTTTTTGGCACTTTTAGATTGTTTAGCTTGCCTGGCTAAGTTGTCTTGAATAATAAAGTTGGGAGCGGCGCTAATTTCGACAACGGCTTCAGTATCGCGGACGTAGCTGTTGCTCATAATTTTCCAGAGCCATTGCAATTGCTCTCTAGTATTGAGCCAGCCACCGGGGCCCTCTTCCATTGTTAGCACGCCGCATTCTGCGTTTCTGCCGGGGAGCAAAATGCGTGAGCTAGCTTTTCTGTGTTCTGGGCAGCTCGAACGGCCGCTCATACCTTCAATTAAAATGGTGCAGGCGTGTTTGTGACTGTTGATGGTTTCGGTTAGTTTGTAGTCGGACGCGGTTTCTTTTAAGGTGAGAAGTTGGGGGATAAGGGGTACGGGTGCGCTGTTGAATTTTTGCCACAGCCATCCCCACAATGCTTGGGCATTCATGGGTTGAATTTCCAGTCCGATTTTGGTGTTTAGCAAGAGTTCCCACCGGATGTAGCCTTGCTCGAAAGCATCGAGCAGCAGTTGTTTGTAAAAGCGTTCAGAGTAGATGCGCTGGTTGCCTGTAAATTGTGCAGCAATGCTGTTGGCTGTATTGACAATTCCATTGATGAATTTACTCAGAGGGTCGTTGGATTTGGAGCCAGATTGAGCGTTGAATGTCCAAGTGCAGAAAATAGTTTGGTTCCACAGTTGTCTGGTACCCGCTAAGTTGAGTTCTTGAATGCGTTTCTGTTCGTTACGAACGAGTACAGAAATGGGTTTGAGGTGACAGTTGTCAGCCAATTCAGTTAACTGTTGCTGACGAACGCAATCGCTGCTGTAGCAGCCGGTGTGAAAGGTCATTTTTTCGCCTGGGGGAATGTCTTTTAGCCCTTCTTCTAAGGCGGTGGCTGCATTGTTTACTTCATGGCGGTAGAGAATGTTGTGAAAGCCAGCCGTCTCGAATCCGAATACAATTTGGTATTGACTGCCTTCATTCAGTAAGTAACCAGAAACTTCTCGACCATCCTTTTTGATAGTGACTAAACACAGGAGGTTTTGGTAGTTTTGGAAGGGCATAAGTCGGCTGTTACCTCCTTGTTGAGTGGGAGCAACTTTGGGTTTAAGTTTGACTCGGACTTGTGAATCGCTGATTCGGTGGCGAATCGGGTTTGGTCGGTGTTGGGGAACGGGAGAAAGGTATAAAAGATTACCGTTGTACCACTCATTCCCCGGCGGAGGTCTAAACCTGTCTACAAAAAGGTGAGGTTTGTTACCTGTCAGGAGCCACCAGCTTACAATTAGCCAGAAAGTAGTGGTGAAAAACCAAGGCATTCCTAAGCTGAATAAGCCGTTGGTGAGGATGTATGAAATTACGGTGATTAGCATCCAGGGAATTAGCTGTTCCGCTGGAATAATGCCGATGCTGGCTTGTTTGCCAAGAATTTTATTGACTGAAATAAAGTCTTTATCTGGGTCTTTGAGCATGGTAGTAAGGGGAAGGGGAAGGGAAAAAGGAGGGGGAAGGGGAAGGGAAAACCTGGTTTTTAATAGCTTTTGTTGCTACTATCTTGTGCGATTTTCGGAGTTAAAGCAGGGAAACGGAAAGAAAAACAGAGTGCGATATTATTACCTGTTAATCCCCACTATTCAGTATGTTGGTTTTGTTCCATAAATAAAAGTAGGGGGGGAAACAGTTGCTTAAAATAACCTCATTATCAAATCGGTCTTTGATTTTTACAATTTGACAAATCCGAGAATAAGGTTCAACTCAAAACTCGAAAAATTATCCTTCCTTCCCCTTCCCCTCTTCCCTAAGCTCCACCTCCGCCACCGCCATTGCCAACGAATAAAAAAGTTATTACGTCAACGGCAATTACAATGGCAAAGGCTAAAGCAACTTGGGTAACAATTGGTCTCCAGTCGTTACCTTGTTGTGCTTGGTTGTAGGCGAAAAGAGAAGCGGCTGCTACTAACAAAAGAAATGCTCCGCGAATTAAGTTGAAAATCAGTTCGATGACTTCGGCATCAATAGCTTCGCCTCCCGCTGAAGAGGCTCCTTCTGCTAGCTCTTTCATAAATTCTTCTAAGCCGGAGAGGAAGATGGCGTTAGCTGGGGAATCGAGTACGGAGCAGAGTGCAGTAGAGGTGATGATGGCAGTGGCAATGTGCCAAAATCGAATTTTGCAGCCGATATATCGCTCTACAATTGGGATTGCTTTAGCGGTGTGCCACAAACTCAAAAAGACTATGCTGGAGCAGCCTAAAGTTGTTATTAGGAGAGGGTCATGAAGGCTGAAGTAAATGAGTGAGGCTAGGCAAATGCCGAGGAATGGAAGGTCGCCCAGTGTGATTTTCTGTTGTTTTAACCAGCGTGATAATGAGTTGCGGTTTCGTTCATTTCTTGTTTGGTCTAAGTAAGTAGCCATGTCACTATCTCGATAAAATTAGTGCTTTAATGCTAATTTAAGTTGCATCTAATCCCTGCAAAATCGCCAAAAAAGGTGATTCTATACAGTGAGAGTGACCCCCTCCAAATGGAGGGTGCAAGTGAAAAAAGTTATTTCAAATTTCCATTTCGGTCTCAGTTTTTCTCGCTTCCTGCTTGTTGGAGTTCTGGTTTTGAACAAGTTGCTGTTGGGATAGGAGATTTTCTACTACTTCTGGTGGAATATCGCACAAAAGTACCTCAAGATTACCTTTTTGGAGGCTAGCCTCAAAAACTATCTCGCTGTGAGAGTTAAAGCCTTTGACAGTACCCTTCGACTTGGATTTATCGCTGAATTCGACTTCAAAGTCGAGGCGCGAGCCCTGGGAATCGGTAAAGCTCACTTCATCCTGACCGCTTCTCTTTACCATTTCAGCTAGACGTTCTTGGTTGAGAGCTTGTTGAAAAATCTTTAAACGGTCGAGTTCTTCTTTTTCTTCAGGTTTCAGGAAGTCGTTTGTAACTTCCCATTCTCCAGTTTTATCCTGTACTGCTGAAAACAGTTCCTCGCCTTCCTTAGTTTTTAAGCTGACAGCGGTAGAGGAGTCAAAATTTGTTACATAAAGTTTGGCTTCTCCCAAATCAACCCCATCTTCTAATCCAATGCCTTCCGCACTTGCTTCTTCTTCAGCTAGGCTGTAAATTTTTGCCAGTGTTGCTGCAAGTTGGGCGTCCTGAGTAATATTTTGGGCGGTCACAGTGATTTTTTTAGCAGTAGCGTTAGCGCTGCTAGCTGGGATTGTTGATTCTAATGAAATTGTTTCACCTATTTCTGTTGCGTTTTGTACGAATTGGTCGCTGAGGGATGGAGTTGAGCTGTCGGGCGGTTCTACTTTTGCATCCGCAGCTTGAACGCCTGTCTCGCTTTGAAGAGAAAGTTTGTTCTCTAAAGCTTCTATTCGTTGTTCTAGGGTATCGAGTCGCTTTTCAAGTCGGTTGAGTGCTTCATTTATTTGTACGAGTTGTTCTTCAAAACTCGCCTCTGTGTCAATCTTAATAGCAACTATTTTTTCAGAATTGTTGTCTCTGACACTGCCGGAAATTTTATCAACTTTTCCGTGGACTTTGCTAACAGCTTTAGCTAAGAGCATACCGGGTGTTGACACAAATTCGGCATCCGGTTCAGGTAAGATGTTTTGTTCCGGTTCTGGCTCCGGTTCAGCTACTGGTAAAGCTTCGGATTCAACGGTTGCATTTACAATTGAATCCGCTTCAGCCAAGTTGGTAACCCGCTGCGAGAGCGAGTCAGCCCGCTGGCTTTGAGCTTTGAGCCTTTTGACAATATCGGCAACTTGGCGCTCTTTTCCAGCCCCAAGAGCAGCTTCTATAATTTGAGAAGCTGCTTTTTTCCCCATCAGAGTAGCGAGAACCGCAACTTGACCGCTCAGGCCGCTGACAGTTGTACCTTCTACCTCATTTCCAGAAATGGCTGTTCTACCACTAACTTGTACAGCAGCATCGAGGATACTATCGATGTTCTGGTCGTTGGAATTTTTGCCTTGAGGTCGCTGTGGGCTAGTTCTGCTTTTTGAAGGTGTGGCTGCTAAAGATTCCGCAGCTTCTACCGCTTCATCTGTCTGAAGTTTTCTTTTGGTTTGGGATTTGGATGATATTTCTGTCTCTTCTAAATCTTCTCGATCCGAGTTTTGAATGTGGCTTTTTGTTGGTGATTTAGCTTGAGGTTGAGGTGCTTCGATTTCAAATTCATCTAGCTCACTTAGTTCATTGCTTAGAGAGCGGTTTAAGGCTTTAGATTTAAGCGGTCTTTCTTCCGGTTCCAACTTCTGTAAGTCATCGATCCGAGGTCGGTTTTTGGTTTGAGACTTAGGTGATGGTTCGTCATCATCCTCAAATTCTATTTCATCTTTTTTAGATTTAGTATGGGATTTAGATTTCGCACGTCGTGAGGGTTGCTCATCCTCTAACTCATCTAACAAATCGTCTTTTTTTGACTGGTTTGCAGCTTTATGTTTAGACTTAGAGGAGGGTTCATCATCCTCTAACTCATCTAGTAAATCGTCTTTTTTTGACTTGCTGGCAGCTTGAGCTTTGGGCTTTGGGGAGGGTTCATCATCCAATTCATCTAGTAAATCGTCTTTTTTAGACCTGTTTTTAGTTCTAGTGGAGTCGAGTAATGCCTCAATTCCTGTTTTAGTAAATCGGTTGTCGTCCGGTTCCCCCAAGTGTTCCATCATGTACTTTCCTGTGGTAGAGCCGTACTCGGGTCGATCGCTCAAACTGAGGACGAGTCCGTTGTGCTTGACCTCCACGCTAATGCCAGGTTTGCCGTCGGCTTCCGTTAGTTCTTCAATTGCATCGGCAAAATCTTCTACGCTGGTGAGTCCATTTTCCTGGCAGTAATCTAAAGCTTTCTCGCAGCGATTTCTTAGGTAGTTGAGGATTTTCTTGCCCTCGGCTGTGTTAGGGGTGATGTAGTTTCCCTGGCTTCGGCTTCGGGATGCTGTTTTTGTAGCCATAATTTTTGTGACAGAGTGAGTGGATATTTCCCATGAAATTCGAGTAGTGTGTCTAGTGACTTCACTCGGAAGAGCGGTTTTAGGGACTGAAAACTACCCCCTCCAATCGGAGGGGGTAGGTATTTCTGATATCTGGAGCAAAAGAAGTGTCATATTATGTCCGTCAAAATACTCATAAAAGCGTAGGCTTCAATGTGTGTTGTACGAATCTCCTCAAGGAAGGTCAAAATACCGGACATAATATCACTTCAGAATTCATGTTAAAGTTGTGCGTCGGCAACTCTATTTTTCGAGGAGGTTGAAGCTAACTCAGCATCGATTGTTAAGAGGTATTTGAGAAACTGAGCGCTGCTGTTTTCGGAAAGTTTCTTACTAATTTGACCTGTTTTCAAGTCAGCAGCTAATACCGGATTATCAGCTTCATCTCGGACTAAACATCTAAGATTATTGCGATTATTGCTAATAAAAGCTGTCCAGTTTCCCACAGGGATTTTAGTTGCTCCAGTTTGGTTATATGCTTCAGAAATTGCATCCTTCAGCAGTTGTGAGAGGTGGACGGGGCTTGCAGCAATGTCTCCAGGTTGAGACGGCGGTTTGTTTTGAGCAGGGGTTGGGGATACGGATTGCGATCGCCCTTGACGAGGGGTTGGGGATACAGATTGCGATCGCCCTTGACAAGGAGTTGGGGATACGGATTGCGATCGCTCTTGACAAGGAGTTGGGGATACGGATGGCGATCGCTCTTGACAAGGAGTTGGCGCGACTTCTGAAAGTTCCTCAACTGATTCAATTAGTCGCACAGAGCTAGGGTTGATGTTTAAGATCAGAGCACTACCTTTAGGCGAGGGTTCAATAGTGGCCTCAAAGGTAGTGCAGATCGGCAATTTAGGTGAATTAGCAGAGAACATGGCTAATTCTTGTCCGTCAAGGAGGACAATAGGGCTACCGTCGCGCCTCGAACCGCTACCGCTAACAGAGCCAACCTCAAAAGTCAATGTTTTCTGCCTCCATTTTGGACTGCTAAAGTCAACATCTTTCAAGTCATTGTACTTTTGCCCAATCAGTTCAGCTCTATCAAACTGAAAGGTTTGCAATTGCTGGCAAATTTCATCCGTAAACAAATTGAGAACCAATGCTGCTTTAGGTGTTTGGTTTTGGGAATCAAGCCAAGTATAATCAGCAGGAGCTACAATGCGGGAACTGACATCTTTGGTGCGGCCAAGACCATCGCGGTAGGTTAAGTCTAAACCGTCGATGTCGTTGACATTTTCGCAAAACTTCTTCTCAAGAATTCCCACCAGTTTGTCGCTGGGTTCAATTAAAGCAAAATTGACCATTGGCAGGCTCGGATGCAAAGTTGCTTCATATTTAATGCCTTTGCTGTCTAACAATTCTTTCCAATGTCCAGCTAAGTCTTTGCCAACTGGGTGTCGCTTCTTATCCCTGACAGTCTTATTGCTACCGTCCCGTTCAAATTCCTCGAAAGGGACGCTCAGAATGTAAGTGTCTTTTGGCATTGCTTCGTGCAGTCGCTCGTACTCAGGTTCAAGGTTGAATTCAATCAGCAGTTGGCGAGAAAGTTCCTTACAAGCTTTGCGAGGAACTTCTAAGTTGGGATTTGCGGTTTCGACGTGCCACATAGCACTAGCAGCTAAAAACCGTTCTTCAGGGTCAGTCCAAGCTTCGGTCACATCGGCTCTTAAGCTCTCGTATAACTTGCTGACTGCTTCTTTAATTGCCTTAGAATCGTCGCCGCACTCCAAGTGAATTTCACCCATCCTTTCTCGATAGCGTTCCTTAATATCTTGCGCCCACCTGACATAATGTTTCTCCCATTTTTCTCGTTCATCCAAGTCGGAAGGAGACTCAAAAAGATAGCGAAATTCGTCGCGGTGGCGGCTTTTTAGACGAGTTGGTTCCCATTCTGGGTTAACAGCCTCTCTAGCAATGCAATTGATAGCGGTGCCGTCTCCTATAGGTAATGGCACGGTTTTGTAAAGCCTGGGGTCGTCTTTGTAGTCAAATAGGTAGCTTGGGTGCTGTTCTGACCACTGCTTAGCCTTGGACAACAAGGTGGGGTGGTGGTCTTCGGTGCGAGTAGCACTTTTGGGACTGTCCACTTCAATTTGCAGGGCATCAAATAGCTTTCCAAGAAGCTGCCGCTTCTGTTGATTGAATAAACTTTCTGGCTGTCCCGGTTCTGCTGCTGACGATTGCACTCTCCCGATTAAGGTAGCCACCCAGCCGATTTTATTTTGGGCGATCGCTACGGCAATTTGCCGCAATTTGGTATACTTGCGATCGCCATCACTATCGGTAGCTTTAGTGTAGTCAACTTTCTCTCGCTTCTCAACAGCATCGTACTCATTCTCTTGATTAGCGTGCCTGGTTTCAGAGGCGATATTCGGCATTCGGGAAGCAGGCGTAACTACCAGTTGGTCGCCGTCAAAATCACATTGATGGTGCTGCATAGCTTGGTCTGGGCGAATGAAAACGCACCCTTTGTACTGCGTTAATTCAGGATGGCTTTTGTTGTCTACTGTGTAGCGACGGATGTTATCTTTACTGACAATTGGGTATCGGGTAACGATAACTTGTGTGCCGTGTCGCAAGTGGGGGGCAACAATTGTACCGGGTTTGAGGTTTTCACAAGGTTGAGCCATTGCTGAACCGTGATGAATTGCTCCCTTAATTGCTAAATCTTTCCACTTTTTAGCCAGTTGTTCTTGCATGAAATCGACTACTTTGGGAAAGTCGAGGAGTTGACCGAGTTTGTCGTTCCTCAAAATTGAAATTAGCCGGGATTCGTGGCGCTGGGCTTTTTCATCTGCTTCATCTTCTAATCCGCTGCTGTCTTCGTGAAGGCTAGATTGAAAAGCAGCTTTTTTGTCATGCTGTTCCACTAAGTATTTGGCAAGTTGCAGTCGATTGTTTTGCAAGTCAGCTAGCTTTTGGGCTTCAATTTTGGTCGGTGTGGCGATGTCAGCCTGAATAGCTGCTTCGGAATACCAAATCGAAAATTGCCAGGAATTTTCGTATTCAGTTACTTTGGCGTTGCCTCGATTTCCTAATATAGCTTTCGGAAATTCGTAGTCGCCACAGGGGATAAGTTCAGCTAATTCCTCTTTAGCCACTCCTTTGATAGAGGAGCGATCCATGATGATATCATAACCTAAGTCTGAGGTTAAATTAGAATCAGGCAACAGCGTTCCTTTGGCAAGAAAGCTAATTTCTGGAGTGTGGCAGTCTTCTTGTCCCCATTCCTGCATCCAGGCAAATCTGAATTGAAAAGGTCGGTTGTCATTACCTCCCAATTGTTGGGCTAGTGCCGGTGAAATTTTACCGTGACAGTCTCCGGTTTGCCACTTATGAGCTTTCGCTTTTTCACTCGGGTCATCGCTTTGAGAATCAACAATTTTGAGTCGCAAGGTTTCGCCTTCTTGGGAGCTATCTAACAATTTGGCTCCTTGGTTGCAACTGCTAACTAGCAGTGAGCCGTAGCGACAGGCGTGGTCGGGTTGAGTTTTGAATACGCTCAATAGTTTGGTTGAGAGTTCAATGTCTGCAAAGTACACATTTTTGCCGGAGCTGAAAGCAACTCTTCTGGTAATACCATCTCCGAAGTCGATGTTTTTGAGAGGGTCGAAGCTGCTATCATTTGGGTCTGGTTTAACGATGCTTAGGGATGCTAATTCTTCAGGTTCAAAAAGCAGTTCAAGCAGGGAGTTACGCAGCACTTCTGATTCAGCTTGGTACCGCCCTTTTGCTCTACCGTCAGCCAAGGACATATCAAAGACTGGGATTTTTAGTCCTTCCCCAGCTACCCATTCTGTGGAGCGATGTTCTGGGGTAAGTTTTCTTCTGCTCATTGATTAGCTCCTGAATCCTAGTTTTTACATTTTTAGGACTTACGCACAGTAATAGTCCAGATTTTGACAAGGTTGTTCCTTCACAAATTCCTGCTACTGAGTGATATTCACCCCCTCCAATTGGAGGGGTTTAGAAGAAAGAAGTAGCGTGTTACAATCAGAATGACAATCCCAATGTGGAGAAAAAAAATGAAAGTAGTTCGCACAACTACGGCTATGGAAAGCCAACGGGATTATTTCTCTGATAGCGATAGCGATGCACTTGCTCGCGTTGCTTTGGGAGAAGGTGAAAACAGTCAGCAATTGGGAGGTTTGAACCTCGCTGCTAACGGGGTTATTAAAGGTAGAGCATCAAAGTTGTTCAACGTCACCGAAGAACAAGTTGAAAACCCTCAATACTGGATTGATTTGTAAGATATCCCGACCCAAATTAAGTTGTCGCTCTTACAAAACAAGCGTTTTCTACTCTAATTCGGAAATTTTTAATTCGGAGGTGTCTAATTCGGAGATATTTAACAATTCAGGTGTCAGACCAAGGTATTCGTGACACCTGAAAAGATGGCTAACGCCGTTTTTTGGGCTGCGTTTTATCCGAAGAACGACTTTCAAGCGTCTGGTTGGCTTGAAGAGAGTGCAAATTGTTACCTGGAAGCAAGCTGTAGACCACTTTGCGCTTGCGGAAAACCCTAGTACCATCTACAGGCATTCCTTGTTTCCAAGCGTCTGCAATCGCCTTTTTGTCGGCAGAAATTACGGTTTTGGTTTCGACTCGACGATAGGGTTCTGATAGTTGAGATGGGTCAATCAAAACTTCACAAGTAGGCGGATTTTCCTTGACAGCAATGCGGCGGTGTTTGCCAATAATTTCGGAAGTTAACACGCCGCACTCGTTGAAGTAGAGAACGGTTTTGTCTAAGCGCTCTCTCCACCCCTGGAGTTTGTTGATAGCTTTTGAATGCAGTTCTATCAAATACTGCATCCTGGCTGTAATTCCTGCAATTTCGGCATCAATTTGGTCGGCTAAGTCGGCATGGGCATCAACAGCGAGTTCCTGGGTTTCTTGGGTTTGCCAAAGGGATTGCAGCAGTTGATCGATTTCTTCTGAGCTTTCTGCAGATTCTAGTTGATGCCAAACTTGAGCCGCAGTTATTGAACTTTGAGCAAGCGTCGCTGTGGCTAAATTCATGCTTAGTATCCTCCGTTGATGCAGGTGTGATAATAATCGTGGCGTTCTTCGAGTTGAGTAAGCGCCGCCCTTGTTTCCGGGTCGGATTTAAGAGAGATTTGTTTGTCCTTTTGAATCTTGCTAACTGGTTGAGAATGAATTATTTTGTGTAACCTTGACTGGGGAATTTTTTGCATACAATTCAAAAAACTTTCTTAAAAATAGCGCGACCGCGCTCTTAAAAAAAGGAGTATTTAAAGATATGAATTATCCTATAGTTTTTTACCCAAAAGTGGTAATGCAGTTCTGCCATCAATATCCTTTGCCAGAGGCAACTTCTAGTTGTGCCACCTCATCCCAACTTCAAGAAACTCAACAATTCGAGCAACCTGTTGTTTTGCTGACTCCGCCTCAACCACCTGTGGTGTTACCTGTCAAGTTGCTGTGGTTAATTTGGGTGTTTTGGCTCTATGGTGCGATCGCACTTGGGCTGTTAGCTATTTCTTGGGGTTGGCTGTGGTGGGAAATGCTGTTGATAGTAGCTGCTTATTCATGTTTAATCGCGGCTGCTTATAGTTATGTGTTTGGTTGCCGTCAAAAACTGCTATCCAGATATAAGCAGCAAGTTTTTGAGTACAAAGAACAAGAAATGTTATCCCAACAAGAGATATTATCCCAACAAAAAAGATTATCCCAACAAGAGACGTTATCCAACAAACAGCAGAAATTTTCTAGTTGTAAGCTAGGAAAAGAAGGGTTGGAGACAGTTTTTAAAAGTGTAAGAATTGACTTACATCACAGAAATCTCTCGCTCAAGGATTTGATGTCACTTCGGGTTAGTTCCACCGGCATATCTCACGCTCAGCAAGGAGTGAGCGAAGAGCGCTTTCTGCAATACTTGCAGCGGTATTTCGAGGGAGTTGTACAAGCAGCAGAGTTTAAAATTCCGTCATCTCGGAGGAGCTATTCAGCAGATTTTATTGTAATTCACACTTTATCTGGGCTCGGAATTGATGTCGAGATTGATGAACCTTATGCTGGCAAATCTAAGAAGCCAACTCATTGCTGCGATGCTGACAGCGATATGCGCCGCAATCAATTATTCTTAGAGTGGAATTGGATTGTGGTTAGGTTTACTGAAAAGCAGGTGGTTCAGGCTCCTTTAAGCTGCTGCAAATTTGTGGCTCAGGTAATTGCTGAAGTGACGGGCGATCGCTCTTATTTAAGGCAACTGGAAACTCAACCCGATTTGCTGAGTGTCAAACCTTGGACAACAAGAGAGGCAAGGGCTATGGCTAAAAGCAACTATCGCCTTACTTATTTATCTGGATTTGGCGTCGGTTCTGCTTGCGATCGGCTTTCATCACAACCGTAACCGTTAATCATTATGGTAATAACTGTAATTTTTGATTTTCCAGCTAAAATCCAGAGTGAATGACAGATTTTTTCGGTTGTACCAAGGCAATTTTAGATGTTAACGGATTCATTAAAAGGGATAAAAAATAGATATGCTGTCATTTGAAGAGGGGTTCATTGAAAGTCAACAACTCAACCAAAGACTTTTGCAAACGATTCGCTTAGTTGGAGAATACAAGGGAAAGCAGGAGTTATTCAAGCAACAAGCCCCACAAGTTTTAGGCACTTTGCGTCAAGCTGCGGTTATTCAGAGTACCGAATCTTCTAACCGCATTGAAGGCATTACTGTGCCGCTAGAACGGATTAAGAAATTAGTAACAGAAAAAACAACGCCGCGCGATCGTTCAGAACAAGAAATTGCGGGTTATCGGGACGTGCTAACTACAATTCACACCAGTTATAACCACATTCCTTTTAGTACAGGTGTCATTTTACAACTGCACCGCGACCTTTACCAATTTGCTGTTAATACAGGCGGGCGCTGGAAAACAGTGGATAATGAAATTAGCGCTACTTATCCTGATGGAACTAAAGTGGTGAGGTTTCAACCTACTCCCGCTTATGCTACTCCCGCGGCAAGGGAACGCCTGCAAGAACGGTTTAATCGCCTCTGGGAATCGGGCGAGATAGAACCTTTATTGCTGATTCCCACTTATATTTTAGATTTCTTGTGCATTCATCCCTTTTTAGATGGAAACGGGCGGATGGCAAGGTTGCTCACTTTGCTGCTGCTATACAAAGCCGGTTATGAGGTGGGGCGATTTATTAGTTTGGAACGGATTGTGGAGAGAACTAAGGAAAGCTATTATGATACGCTTTACCAATCTTCCCAAGGATGGCATGAAGGGCAGCACAACCTGTTACCTTGGTGGGAGTATTTCTTGGGAGTCATGCTGCTATCAGCTTATCGGGAGTTTGAACAGCGGGTGGGATATGTTACATCCGCAAAAGGAACTAAAACGGCGATCGTATTGGATGCAATTAACAATTTGCCTCAAGAATTCTCCATTAGGGAATTGCAGGAACGGTGTCCGACAGTCGGAATTGATTTGATTCGCCGTCTATTGCGCCGGGAAAGAGATGCTGGGCATTTGCAATGTCGGGGACGAGGGGTGGAGGCGCATTGGCGAAAGCAATAGATGCAGGAATTACGCACAAGCAACCGGATGTTAAGTTCAAGTACGAAATCTAACACCAAGTTGCGAAAATTATGCAAGCTGATGAAAGCGGTTAAGTATTAAAAAAGTAGCCTTCAAAAAAGCTAAGTTTTTTAACCATTAAGCGTAATTTATCCAATAGCAAAGTCACTTAATTGTCGCATATTAGGAGGGTCAAAACCAAGTATAATGTCTTGTTTAGGAACTCCTAATTCTACGAGTTCGTTAGCAATACCCACCTCAGTTCCATCCTGCTGAATCCAAATTTTATTGTCAACAATATCCAGGTGCAAAACAGGGCCATAAATTCGCTGCTGATTGCGCCAGCCCACATATACTAATTGATAATGATCGCGCTCGGTATCAAAGATAGTTTGAGCCTGAATTCGCTCATCCCACACAAGACTAGCGTGTTGGGAGAGCAGATTTTGGATGTGCTGCCTATAAAGGTCTACATTTGCCATTGTGCGATCGCCTCCTGCTCTATATCGTAAACAATTAAATGAATTTGGTTTTGTTGAATTAAAGACTGAATAAACCCCATTGTAAAAAAACTATCGTAGACATTGCTGGGTACTGCCAGGTATAAAATGCGGTCAGTTTCTTGTTGTTGTAAAGCTGCCCGATAACTAATAAATTGTCCTAAAGCTGTGTAAAATTGGGAAATTTTGGACGGGCCAATAAAGCTTTTGATTTCAACGGCAATTTTCTCTCCGTCTTTTTCTGCCGCAACCACCCTTTCGGCACCCAAGTCGATGTAAAGTTCTAGAGTTCCTGCTTGTAAAGTATAGGGATCGTGAGTAATCTGCCATCCATCTTTCTGGAGAGCGATTTTAACGACTTCGTGAAAGACATCTTTAGCAGACATAGCTGTACTGACTCGTTGTGTTTAATATCTTCGAGAGTTTTATTTCAAGTATATACGCTATTCATCTGAAAGCGATGTTATCGGGCAGCGCCACAAAACTTGGCCCCTCGGCCTTTTTTAGATCAGAACAAGCCTTTCGTCCAAATATGATTGTGCAGCGGACGTAGTGTTGCGGCCGACGAGTCGAGCATATCGGCTTGCTCTTAGTGCAGAAGATACACCTATGGTGCTATGAGAGGAAGCCATTTTTGGATGTGGCGAAAAATGTTTGCTATTGGCTGCCGGAGAAACAAACTTGTCTCTCCGGCATAATTGAATTACCAGTCGATTTTTAGCTCGCAGTTTTGCTTGCTGCTACCATTGCTGCTACCATTGTTGGTGTCGTTGTTGCTACGGTTGCTGCTTTCGAGAGGGAATTGGAAGTTTAAGGCCAGCAGCTCTTGCTCGATAATTGACTTTCTGTCTAGGACTTTTTTGTCTCTCAAAAGTCGCAGAGCGTGGATTATTTGGTCGATTGTTTGATAGCTTGTTTGTTGAAAATTCAGTACAAGAGTTGTTTGCCTACCCATGATGTAGAGTTGGTTTTCTGTTTGGTGGACGCAGGTTAAATTATTGAAGTAATAGATGTTGGTCTGTGATAGTTCCATTTTTTTTTCGATGCTTTATTTGGGGGCGCGATAGCGCTCATAAATTGGTTTTTTTGGAAATATTAGTGAGTAATAGAAAATGTATAAATATTTTTTTACCCAGGTTGACTTATAAATTGTTTAAGCAAGCACCGTCTCAATTTACTTAAAAGTTCCGCTAAAATAGTTGATAAATACGTTAAAAAAACTGTAAAATTTAGGAGCAGGAATATCAGTAAGTGGTAGTCCTGCCTGGTAAGGATAATTGGGGGGATAAAACGGTTGACCCACCGTTATCCAAACCCTGATATGGCCGAACTACCCAGTAATTTATGTCGCAACCATGAAATTTGTTAGCTAGCGCTTTTATTTAATAAAAGTCAATTTTTTAAGTGGCAATAACTAATCCAGTTCGATGTCTTGGATGCGCTGTTTATAAGGTTGGTTATTTGGTTGAATATTTTGCTCTTCTTGCTCAATTAATTGTATCCAGATATCATTCCAACTTGACTGTGGATTGACAAGTTCTGCATCCGGTAGTAGCGCGAGCGCATTTCGAGCGAGCATAGAATCTTCTGCAATCGCTATAATAACGCTATCGAGTTCTTGTAAGAATTGTATAGGCAGTTGTGAAGCTCGTTCAATTCCTAGGTAAATTGTCGCAGGTGCAGTTGCAGAGTTTTCCTGTTCAATAAGCAAAATTGAAAGGGCTTCTATTGGGTTACAAGCAATCACAGCTAGCTCGATTTCTCCAGTAGTGGCTACCCAGAAAGCAGCTTCAGATGATAGGGGATGGGTTGTAATAAAGTTGCCCAATTCATCTAGAACAAAAGCGAACCTGGCTTCCCCCTCAAGCGTCCGTCCTGTAAAGACAGCCTTTTCTGAGTTGGCATACAGCCAAGAATGAGAGTGCAATTTTTCAAGCAATTCTAAAGGTAAACTGTACTCGACTGCTAGATGCGATCGCACTCTGGCCCACTGATTTTCATCAGGTTCCGGCAGGATTGATAATTGTAATTCTAACTCATTTGCTGTTGCAGGAGTTGCAGGTGCAGTTGCTGCTAGCTCAAATTGTGACAGCTCTAACTCATTTGCTGTTCCAGGAGTTCCAGGTGCAGTTGTTTCTAGCTCAGATTGTGACAACTCTAATTTATTTGCTGTTGCAGATAGAGTTGCTACTAACTCGGATTGTGACGACTCTAGCTCATTTTCCTCTGCCTCGCTGGGGGCGAGAGCTAAGTGTTGTGGCTGCATTAAAGCCTCAATTAGCGCATTATCTCGCCCTTTGTCATAGCTAACGCCTCGATGCTTCTGCAATCCAAAAAAAGTGTAGGCTTTACCCAACTGAGTGCCACTTAAAGCGACTCCATCTAAATTGTAAGAAATGCCTTTACTCAAGCCGATTCCAGTTAGTGTGACTTGCACCTCTACGGCTTGTTGCTGCAACCGCTCAACGAATTCTGGCATACTTGGGTTGTCTTGGGTAACTTCATCAATTAGGTCTTGCAATTGCACCCTGACGCTCTTGTTTCCCTTGCTTTTTAATTGCCTGTGTTCTCCTGTAGTCTGAGCTCGCTTGTCTGTTTCCCAACTGGGTGCAACAGTTTCCAGGCTGTAGTTCCGTTCGAGCTGGCGAATAGTTTCTTGGCTTTTGTAATAGTCCCAGCTATCGTCAACAACGCCTCCATCTAGGCAAATGCGACTGGCGACGATGTGGATGTGGTCGTGTTCTGTATCGCTGTGCTTGACAACTGCGTACTGGTTGTTGTCAAATTCCATCGCTTTCATGTAGTTGGCTGCGATAGCCAGCCAGCGTTGGTCATTTTCTTCAGAATCTTCTAGTCTCTCCGTGCTTGCGACAGATAAAGTGGCGTGAAAAACTGCTACTTTCAGGTTAGGTCTTAGTTGTCGGGCGATGGCAAATTCAGCAGCGAGTTCTTCAGGAGTTTGTCCGCACATAGTACCGCCAATTAGAGTGGCGTCTTTTTTGCCCAGCACGTAGTTTAGACAGCCCCGAAAGCCTGTACCTTTGATTTGTTTGCCAATCATAACCGAAAAGCCGTCAGTTTACTGCATTGATTGCTCAGGCGGTAAAGCCCAGGCTGGTTAATAGTTAGCGTACTGTAGATTTGGCGAGGTTTGCAACTATTGCTTTAATTGTACCTCCGTTTTCTCGAATGAGTTGCTGTACGCTTTCTAAGAGCCCTGTATTGACAACCACGGGTTCTCCCAATGCCACAGCACTATTGCAAGCTTTAGTAAGTTGATTGAGGTTGTTTCCGGCAATTCTAAAGTGGGCATCAATCTTGCATAACACTTGATAGGCTTTCAAGTCAAATGCAGCTAGAGGGCGTGGCATTGCTCTCTTCAATGCGGCACGGCGCATGAAGTCGCTCATGCTCAAATTGACTTGCTCTGCTCTTGCTTTAATTTGATTGTAGTCTGAGTCAGTGAGGCGAATGTGAATATGGTTGGATAGCAGCTCTCTAGGTTTGACGGAGGGTAAAGTTTTCATAGTTTTTAATCAGTAAAAACCTCTTGCCAAGATACAAGTTAACAACTGTAATTAAAAACCGCTAATCAGGTGATTTTATCCCCTCCAATTGGAGAGGGCTATTAGAGGGTTTATCAAAGTAGAGACTGACCCCTACGCAACTCTCAGTTTATTTAATTTGTTTGTATAAATTATAGCGAGTGAGGCGAGCGCACTGGAAGGACGATTAAACGTCTGACAGCGATGGCTGGTTAACAAGAGAGCGAGGGCTGGTTAACAAGAGAGCGAACAATGCGATCGATCGCTACCCAAGTGCGATGGGAAAGTTGTGGCAATTGATGCCTGTGCTGCCACAAAAGCCGCCACAACAGCAGGAGCAATGTGAGCAATCGGCACAGTCGAATATCGGGTAAAAATCAAGCGCCTTGACACCTAGGATTCCCCATTCATAAGGGAGCATTATTTTTTGCCAGCACTAATTAGTCACGGTTTGCGATCGCAAAAACATTGCTTGCTACCGATTGAGAACAGCCATAACCAGCCTCAACAAGCAAAGGCACGAACAGCACAAAAAAGCAGTAATTTGACCGAAAAAGTCAGGCGGAAAGCAGGATATTTTCCGGTAAATACAGGTAAAGTGCAGCCCCTGCAAATACCTGCTTTCCGCCTGACTTTATACTGCAAACCCCTGACTTTATACTGCAAACCCCTGACTTTAGCTGACGCAACAATTAGCTAATTTTTTAGCGTTTTTAACAAAGACTGGATTGAATTAATAGTCAAGTTGCTGCATCTGAATTGAATTAATAGTCAAGTTGCTGCATCTAAATTGAATTAATAGTCAAGTTGCTGCATCTGGATTGAATTAATAGTCAAGTTGTTGCATCTGGATTGAATTACAGCAAGCGTATCTTTTCGCTTGGTCACTCAACTCAAAACCTTGACGCACCTTTGCTTTCAATCTGCTTGTCACCCCGTCAACACCCCCCTGGTGGATTCCACCTGATTATTGATTCGGTACTGAGACTCAGAATCACGCCTTCAACGAATTCTTTGACTTGCTCGCTCGCAGCAGCCGCTTCTCGCGTTTAGAGGGTGTAATTTCAGGAAGTTGATAGGCGGCCACCAGTCGCTGATTTAGGCGGCCAATTCCTCCCGCAACTCCCGTTTGCAAGCGAAGCAGCCGGCTGATGTCGATGATCGCGAGGAAATCGTTCGTCCGATAGCCAGCAAGAGCGCGATCGCCATGACACCTAGGATTCCCCATTCATAAGGGTGCATTGTTTTTATTTAAAAGTAATAAATAAAGCTTTGTACGGACAAAACCATTGCTTGCTACCGAGAGAGAACAGCCATAACCAGCCTCAACAGGGAAATGTACGCTCGACACAAAAAAGCAGCAATTTGACCGAAAAAGTCAGACGGAAAGCAGGATATTTTCAGGTAAATACAGGTAAAGTGCAGTTCCTGCAAATACCTGTAATCTCCCTGATTTTATACTGCACTTGCCTGACTTTATACTGCAAATGCCTGACTTTAGCTGACGCAACAATTAGCTAATTTTTTACCGTTTTTAACAACAAGTGGATTGATTTAATAGTCAAGTTACGATACCTAAGTTGAATTAAAAATCAAGTTGAGCAAGTGCGAGAAAATTGGCAGGCAGTTAAAATTTATGAAGCGATTTTGTAGCATAGCAGCCGTTATGCCAGCAATAAAGTTGAGGCTGGACTATCTGGTTTTTGCGTTCCGAGCCGGGCTGTTTGCGAGTGTAAGGCTTACCTCGATCGAGTGTCCGCTGCCGTCTATTGCTAACAGTCAACTACTAAACTACCATCGCGAGCCTTTCAATTCTTTCCAATAGCAAGCGAGTGCGACCTGAATTTTTAGCAGCGGACGAGAGGAAAGCAGGCGCGATGGAGCACAGATTTTCCAGCTCGGCTCGAAACCATTCTGATAAAAATGCTTTCACTTCTTCGTCAGCTTGCTGCACTTCCTCGAACAAACTAGAACGCCCGTCCAGCAATGCCACAATGTCTTCAATATCAGAACTAAAATAAAAGTTACCCCCACCTCTACCAATGAAAGCTTCTATTTTGGAAGCGAGGAGATAAGGCGTTGAAAAAATTAGGATTTGCCTACCACTTGGAAGTTGGTAGCGAATAGAGTTAGCAATGCCCGGCCTGTACCAGCGATTGGAAAACCCTAATACAGAGGAGTCGCACGGCATGACATCAATTGAAATGCCCTCATACTGCCAGCGACACAGCGGTGCGCCTGATTCTGTACTCTCTTGAAGCCCAAGGGTTCGCAACAAGTTCGAGAAATTGTAATATTCAGCTCTGGACGTGATTTCGACAACACAATCAACATCATCGGTAGGTCGAATATCAGGAGCCGCCACTTCGTCTAGATACAGGAATATCGTTGCTCCTCCTGTGAAGACGATGGTAGTGCGTACTTGAGAGAGTACCCGGGCGACTGTTTCCAGCATGAATATCTGCTGATTCATAGAGCGACGATCCTTTTTTCAAGTTCGCTAGCGGCTAAACGTTGCTCCCGCACCCGACCAACTCGAATAGCGTCAATCAAGCTGAGCAAGGCGTAGAGTTTTGGATCGTTACTGGCAGCTTGGGGGACTGAACGGTACAGAGGCGCGATTGCCTGCCCTCTCACGGCACCTTGAGGGTCAGGCCAGACGTAAACCTCAGATGGTGAGGCAACCAGCTTGCTTTTCAATGGCTCAGCAGAATGTGCAGTTGGCAATCCCCGCGAGAGGGGGCCTGGTTGGGCGTAGAATACATAGCGCAACCCGTGAACCAAGAATTCCAACACCGCTTGCTTCAAAATTTTCCGCTCGGAGCCATAATACAGACCGGCAGCTTCAGAACGCTCGAGGGCAGCATGAACCTCTGATGCGCTCATGCCCAAGCTTTGAGCGAGAGAACTGTACGTCCAGTTCGTTGAATCCCAACTGTGGACTTTGAGTATTGCAAGGATATCTTGGGGTTTTAGCATAGCGGATGAGCGAGCGCATTGTTTCCTTTATTCTAGATTCGCGAATAGCGAATAATTAAGGTGTGGCGACTTTAATTTACCGCAAGGCTTAAGTTGAAGGGTGTGAGCCATGTAGCGAATACAGCGATCGCCCCGGTTGCTTGAAACCGTTGTAGGTAGGAGCGTGAGCACTATAAGTTTCAGAAAACTTAGCCACAACTTTTCTTTACCGATATAAATATATCGCCCAACATTGCTATTGCTACCATCTTTCCCTGCTTTTTTCCAGTTCTTCCCAGCTTGCATAAATTTGCATAAATTTGAGTTTTTTGTTGCTAATACCGCCCAAAATTGGGTTAACAATTCAAGCTGAGCTTACACAATTTTACTCATAAAAACTCAAAAACCACAGCAATAACTCAGAAAAACTCATCGTCGAGCGGTCCCAAAAAGTTAATTTTGAGGTGTTTTCCTGTCCCGGTACGCTTAAGATTTATTTAACAACTAAACAGCTTGCCTCTGCATTCCCCAATAGTCGCAATTGTAGAAAAAGCAAGCGACTAACTGGTAGCAATTATGCTGTACTTTCTTGATCAAGCAAGCCGAACTAATCGAATAGACTGTTAAAGTTGCCTAAAAGATTGCCGCCTTGTGATAGCCATTTAGCTATTGCATATCAACCTATCGGACGAAGGTGGTAGCATTTTTTTAGCAAGAGTTGCAGTACAGGGAGCCGAGTTTGATTGAATGCAGTGCTAACGCACTTTTGTACAAAAAAAGCGAGATGTCTCAGTAATTTTTTGGGGTACCAGAATATTCAAAGGAGCGATCGCTATCTTAATCCGCTCTGTTGCCTCGCTGGTTCAGGTACTAACCCCACTGATATTACGACAAAGGTCAGGTTCTTCTAAGAAATAGCACCTGCTAACAAAAAGCATGAGTTGCATCCTCCACACAGAAGGTGCAACTTTTTGTGAGAAAGAACAGCTCACGATTGTTACTGAAAGCCACAAAAAGCTTTATATTTTAACCCTTCTGTTTCCTAATATTTCCTAATATTCCCTAATATCTCCTACCTCTCCCTAAAAATTCCTAATATTTCCTCTAAATTTCATAAATCTTAATTAACTTAAATTAAGTTTCGCTGCTTTTTAATTGAGTTTTTGTACTCCAACACCTCTTAAATCCTCCTAGTTAGTGTGCTAGTCGCATAGCAAGCCATGTCAAATAGACGTACAAAAGTCGAATTTGAGCACTTTTTACCAATTTAGGGTTTTTGCAAGACTGCAATGAGAACAGTTAGAAATTGAAGTTAGCTCACGCACACTCTGTGAAGCCTTGAAGAGAAAGTTTGACTCGCTCGCTGTTTGGATTTTGACGCCCGCTGTACACTCGCTCTTGGCTTCAATATCGACTCAAAGAGCGAGTGTACAGGTTTGCCTTGGATACGATAAAGCGTCGCCAGGTACGACGCAAGCCAGTTGGTGCAGTTCGGCATTAGCGGCGGATGCCCGACGCGATCGCGCCTTGCCCTCCTGTTTGCAAGCGAAGCAACCGGCTGATGTCGATGATGGCGAGGGAATCGTTCGTCCGATAGCCAGCAAGAGCGCGATCGCCTTGACACCTAGGATTCCCCATTCATAAGGGTGCATCGTTTTTGTTTCTGCACGTAAAAGTCAGGTTTGTGATCACAAAAACATTGCTTGCTACCGAGAGAGAACAGCCATAACCGACCTCAATAGCCAAATGCACGCTCGACACAAAAAAGCAGCAATTTGACCGAAAAATTCAGGCATTTGCAGGATATTTTCGGGTAAATACAGGTAAAGTGCAGCCCCTGCAAATGCCTGTAATCTCACTGATTTTATACTGCTTTCCGTTTGACTTTATACTGCAAATCCCTGATTTTAACGCCCCACAAAATTTAGCTATTTTTTAGCCTTTTTAACAACAAGTGAATTGACTTAATAGTCAAGTTAGAGTATGGTAAGTTGAATAAAAAATCAAATTTAAGAGTATGAGAAAATTGGCAACACAGTAGCCGTTATCTAAATTGAATAAAAAATCAAATTTAAGGAGTATGAGAAAATTGGTAACACAGTAGCCGTTATACCAGCCTTGGCACTCGCGTAAATTGCTGTTGTCGGACTCGCGCTTTGCAATGGGCTAAACTGTTGTTGTCTGATAAAGCTTGACAGTCGGCTAAAGATTTATTCCCTGACTTGGTTTACAGCAGTCGCTCGACTCCTAGCTATTAATGGCGGTTATAATTCTCCACCCTATTAGTCCAGGTAGTAATCTCTAAGTAAATAGGCGGGATTAAACCGAATAATGTAACCGTATGTAAATAGGCTTAAGTCAGCCAGTAGAGAGCATTTGGAGACTTTACATCGTTTACATAGTTGCGTTTTAAAGCGCCGACTTACTTAGGCGTAAAGAGCGAGCGCTAATATATTGCAACAAAAAAATAGTTCGCAGTGCCTGTCCCATACCTTACCGCTCTTATTGATGTATTTGGGCTTCAGTAGCGATCATCGCCGTCGTTCCTTATTCTATATCAATAAGGTTTGAACTGCGGGTAAGCAGTATGCTCAATATTCATGGGGAGTGGATATTTTTCGTCTGCACGCATTAGTCACGGTTTGCGATCACAAAACCATTGCTTGCTACCGAGACAGAACAGCCATAACCAGCCTCAACAGACAAGTACACTCTCGGCACAAAAAAGCAGTAAAGGGACATGAAATTGCAGGCGTTTCCCGGATATTTTCGGATAAAAACAGGTAGAGGGCAGTCCCTGCAAATGTCTGTATTCTCACTGATTGTGTACAGAACACACCTGATTTTGTACAGCAAATGACTGACTTTAGCGCTCCCCAAAAATTAGCGGGACTTAAACAACTTTCAAGCCCAAACAAAACCAAAACTGGCTTTATATGCAGCTTGAGCGTCCATATTTTGTTGTAGCCAGCGCACAAATTTATAAGATATAGCGGTTCTCAAAGCTTCTAAGGCTTCAGTAAGTGGACTAAATTTTTATTCCATTAGGGCTTCAGGCTTGTTGTCACCCCTAGCGCATTGTCCCTTCCATCAGGTTCAATTTATGGCGTTGCTGAACTGAGGTATGGTTGAACTATCGAGTGAAAGAGCCAGAGAATAATGAAGATTTAATCAGAATCAATGGAATGTCCTGAATGTAAGTCAAGTCATGTCAATAAAAATGGGCATAAAAGAGGTAAACAGAATTATATAAGTGTTGACTCTGGCCTGGGGGGGTGACAACCCGCCTGAAACCCATAGTTAGTAAGGATTGAGCCAACTTGTGGTAAAAAAAGATAGGCAGCAGAATTGTTACACGCTTGCCTATCAAAAAAAATAATGATACCAACATTCTACCTCATTCATTTAAAAAAACAACTAAGTTCAGCTCAATTGAAACTGATTGAAATCTTGCTACCCTTGATACAATCAGAAAAACAAGTGAGATTAGAACGGCTCTCCCGGGTATTTCCCTATCCAATTACAACAGAAAGTCGGCGGAGAAAACTACAAAGGTTTCTCGATTTGCCTCACTTAACTATCTCACTAATTTGGTTCCCATTAATTACTTATTGGTTGATGACTTATTGCCGTGTGGGTAGTCGTTTATCAATCGCAATCGACCGCAGTCAATGGGGGTGCATTAATCTCTTTATGGTGACGCTGATCTGGGAGCGAAGAGCAATTCCATTATACTGGTCACTGTTGCCCAATTTGGGCAACAGTAGCTTCGAGTCACAGACTACCAATTTACAGCAAGTTTTACCATTATTTTCAGAATATAAAGTCATCGTTTTAGGAGACCGTGAATTTTGTTCTGTTGATTTGGGAAACTGGCTAAGGGAAAAGGGTGTATCTTTTTGTTTAAGACTGAAAAAGAATCATTGTATCGAAACGGAACATTTAGTTTGGCAACGGTTAGATGAATTAGGAATAAGACCAGGAACCTCTTTGTATTTTCAAGGTAAAAGAGTGAGGAAAACACGGGCCTCTAACCGGATTTGATATTGCTTGTAAGTGGAAAAGGAACTACGGGGGATGGAAGGTTGATGAAGCGTGGTTTATACTCACAGATTTAGGGTCATTGCCGGCAGCTATAGATGCTTACAAGCAACGGATGGGTATTGAAGAAATGTTCCGAGACTGTAAAACGGGAGGCTACGATCTTGAAGGAACTAGCTTAAAAGGAGACCGACTTATTAAGATGATTTTGCTCATGACGCTCGCCTACAGTTCGGGAATATTTCAAGGCAATGAAATAAGGAAAAAGCAGGTGCAAAAATATGTATCTCGCCGCAAAGAACCTAAAAAAAGATATCGAAGACGGAGTACATTTGGTGTAGGTTTAGATGGAGAAAAGTGGGTGAATTATCTCGAACAATATTCTGACGAGGTAGAACAGTTAATGAAGTTAACTCCTTCTAAACGCCGCTTTTACCAACAAGGTATGCGGGCTGCAACCCTTATACAGTCTATCTCGTAGACCTCTTTGTCACCCCCCCAGGACTCTGGCAGGCAATTTATAGACTGCTATCAATCGCGTGATTATGCACAATAAATTAAACGTAAATGTCTCTGAATGTATGTAAATGGCCTGGTTTTTTAGCCATTGAGAGGATTAAAGGAGTACATCACGTCAGCATTATAAATTGGGTCAAGAAAGTAGGAGAATTGCTCCCTGATGCTTACGAAGCAGACACAACTCCCCCAGTGGGAGAACTTGATGAACTACAAACTTTGTTGGTAAAAAAATAAGATGGGGCGAGCGACGACGGTAAATTACTTTCAGCCAGGGAGTTTAGGATGGGTATTGGGAGTTCGTACGTGCTACAACTTTTCGACCACTATGGGAGTTAGTGGGCAATTAGAAAGGGAGCATCCCGCTTTTTAACTAAGCATACCTACCCATTTTAATCTCATTATTTAAATATGCACATCTGAGTCTTAAAATTTGAGGCACATTTTTTTCGTTCCACTGGAATGAAAATTTAATAACATTAGCGATGTATAATAAATAACTGAGTGAATATGAATAGGTTTATGTTTCGGTAGAGATGTCAAATATTATACCTACTTGGTTCTTCTTATGTCGCCCATGATTTTTTGATTTAAATCATTTCTTACTAACTTAATTTATGTGTTACTCAGACGAAATTACTGATTTAATGCGAAAACATCATCAGTCTTTATCTGAAAAAGATCAAAGAAAATATGGGTAGTGCCCTGAAGGAAAGGATCAAGATGATAAAACAAAACCGAATTCAAAAAAAAGTAGGTATCTAGAGTTGTAAAGTCGCATTATAATGATGTACAAAACTCCAAATTGCAGCAATATGATTTTCCAATTTTTTAGAGAAGGATAAGCTCTTTCTCACCAACCCTTGATACTCGTTGTCGAATGGTGCAGTTAAATCGCTCGATATAGCTGGTACAACCACTATCTTTGTCTACACTATAATGACGTTTACTGGGCAATACAGAATCATAAGCACTCCAATGGTCAGTATAAATTACAGCACATTGACGGTAAACAGGTGGCATGGAATTCCATAAGGCAAGAGCTGATACTGCGCTACGATCTCCAATATGTACACCAACAATTTCCCTAGTACAGCTCGGCGTAAATACACAGACTATTAAACAGCCAAGACTTTACCCTTATATGTCCACTTAAAAGGTTTGGCCATTGTTTGATTAAAGTAGTTAATAAAATTGAGGATGCGATTTTTCAGATCGTACTGACTGGTGAAACTTGCTCTTTTTAGTAATTTACGCACCAAAATACTGAACCAAATCTCTATTTGATTAAGCCACGAAGAATGTTTGGGTGTGTAATGGAAAACAATTTGATGTGTTGGGTCACTTAAAAAAACAGCACGGGATTTCATGGATTGAAGTATGCCACTTTTTCCCTTAATACCGAGGTCGATATCTAAGCCTTCTTTTTCGGCGACCAAACGCACCAATGATTCAGATTGGTGAGTATTCAGACAATCCATAATTAGATGCCTTTTTTTGGCAGTAGGGTCAGTTTCAATAAGGTGACGAATATTCAGTAAAAAATCCGATTCTGTTCTCGAATCTCCGCAAGTTGGCTCGATTATCTTACCCGTAGCAATATTGAAATTCGCTATCAAGGTCTGCGTACCATGACGAATATATTCAAACTCTCGAATTGCAACTTTCCCGGGTCGCATTGGCAAGTCTTTTTCGAGACGTTCAATAGCTTGAATCCCTGTCATCTCATCAACCGATATAGTATGTTCTCCATTTTGACTGCGTTCAATCGCCGTCAGATATAAGCCTGTAATATCTTTAACTTTTGCATCAAATTCTTCATCTACAGGGGGGGGGTTAACCAGTAGCGCGAGGCGTGTGGTTTAAGTTCTGCTTCTTCTAATAATCTGCCAACATGGCGGACTGATATACTTTCAATAATGCCTTGTTTCATGATTTCCTCCGCTAGCTCTCTAGCCGTCCACTGACTTATTGGTCGTCCATAATCGGACGGTGAGGAACAGGCAAGTGCAAATAACTCAGTTACTTGTTCCATGGTAAATTTTACTGGTGCGCCAACACGCTCTCGATCTTGCAATCTTTGCAAAATCGATAAGTCTTTTCCCTCGCTCTCCAACCATCGCTTTCGCCATAAGCGAGCCATCTGTCGATTAATCTCTAAACTTCGGGCTATTTCACGATGGTTTTGACCATCCGATGCCATCAGAATGATTTTGGCTCGTAGCACGATCTGTTGTGGCGTGTTGTGTCTCTTGAGCAACTGGTTAAGTTGATGACGCGATCCATCGCTTAACTTTAATATTTTAGGCATTAATAAGGCCATATCTGACTCCTCGAGCGCCTACCGAAACTGGTGTAAACTAACTATGTTATTCTACCACAAGTATAGTCTGTGTATTTAAGCCGAGCTGTACTAGTCTGGGCATCCAATGCAAGCCAGACCCACTGCTGATTGCCTTTATTGTCAACAAACGACCATAACTCATCCATCTGAACATTCAGGCGCTTTTTTGGCTTGGAACTCACCTCCACTTGCTTCTTAACAACAAAAGCTCGGGCATTTACATACCGCTGCACTGTATCTTCTGACACTTGTAATACCCGAGCAATTCCGGCTTGAGAAATACGTTCCAGTAGCATCCGCTCCATTAACTCCTGTTGTTCTTTCGTAATAGCTTTCCACGCGGGATTTAGAACAAATTGACGACCACATTCTCGACATTTGTAGTTTTGTTTACCATGCCGAGTCTGACCGTTACGACTAACTTCTTCGGAGCCACAATTGGGGCAAGAATTAATTTCTACTGTCCTATCACCAATGGCAAACACTTCTCTCTAATAGTAGCTTAAGTTTACTCCATCCTTTCCTTCAGGGCACTACCAAAATATGCAGCGATAGAAGCCGTAAAACAGGGTCGTGGTGGAATTATTTACATAGCCCGAGTTTTGGGAGTAGACAGGAATACAATAGCCAAGGGAATTAAGGAGTTAAAAAGTGAATCAGACACTACTTGTAATCAACAGAGGATTCGCCGACGTGGAGGAGGAAGAAAAACTAGGGAGTCTGAGATACCTGATTTAAATGAGCGTTTTTTAGAAGTCTTAAAAAACCACACAGCCGGAGAGCCAATGTCGGAAAAAATTAAATGGACAAATCTTACCCAGCAACAAATAGTTGCAGGTCTGAAGGCTCAGGAAACAATAGTCAGTACAACAGTTGTTAAAAAACTGTTAAAAAAACATGGATATGTGAAACGTCAAGCTCAAAAAAAACAAACAACCGGAGTAACCAAGAATCGTAATGAACAATTTGAAAATTTGGTCCGAATTACGGCAGAGTATGAGTTACAGGGAAATCCGATTGTTAGTATGGACACAAAAAAGAAGGAATTTATTGGAAATCTATATCGAGCAGGAAGTCTATATATAGCAAAACCATTTGATTTGTAAACAATCGATTCAAGGATCGCAAGCGTTTCAGGTGGTTCTACATTCATGACTCAAATAGACTTGCTATACTACGGAAGCTATTACTCTATTTTTCCATGATTTTTGGAGTTTGGCTGACGGAAAAGTAGTACCTCATGGAATTTATGATCTGCAACATAACCGAGGATATTTAAACCTGGGAATCAGTAAAGACACGAGTGAATTTGCTTGTAAATCGATAAAATTCTGGTGGCTCAATTACGGAAAATTTATCTACCCTCAAGCCAATTCAAATTTAATAAAATGATCTGGCGGTGGCAGTAATAATTCCAATCATCATATCTTTAAATCGGATTTACAAAAATTAGTGGACGAGCTAGGAATAGAAATTAGGATCGCACACTATCCTCCCTATACATCCAGGGCTATTTCATTCTATTTGACGTGCTGGTATGGTAGTAGGACACTTACTGATACCCGCCCAAGTCTATGTCTCAAATTGCCATTGTTGAAGCGTTCGCAGACTTGCCAGATCCTCGTCGCACGGCCGGACAACGTCATCATCAAGCCCTCTGTTTAGCCTTGTTCACCCTGGCGGTGACGGCTGTTAATCGAGGATTTCTGGCGATTGGCGATTGGTTGAAAGCCCATCAAAAGGAACTCGTGGAGTTATTTCATACGCCCTTAGGGCGTATCCCTTCCTACAGCACCCTGCGTCGGATCTTACTCCAATTGGACTATCAGACCTACAGCGCCTGCTTGGCGAAATTCTTCGGGATTGAGCCCCAAAGCGGCGAAACGATTGCCATGGATGGCAAAGTCCTTCGTGGCTCCTATGAGTGCCCCAGCGATGACCCGAACGTCGAGTCTCATCCCGCCATTATGCTGGTGACAGCCTACATTGTGGAGCGGGGGTTGATTCTTGAGCCGTATGAGGTTTCCTCCAAAACCAATGAAATTACGGCACTCCCGGCCTTGATCAAACAGATGGCACTCACAGGAGTCGTCTTTGCCTTTGATGCGATTAGCACCCAAAAAAACAGTCGAGACGATTATTGAGAGCCCAAATGACTACTTAGGGGCGCTCAAAGGGAATCAATCGGGATTATTGACGGAGGTCCAAGCCAACTTTCAAGCCCAAGAGACGATATTTCAACTGCAAAAAGGACATGGTCGGATTGAAAAACCGACGCTCGGCATCAGCCGTGATTTGACCGGAATTCCGGATTTCCCCGGATTAAAAACGTTGATTCGAGTCGAATCCGAGCGTCAAGTGCATCGCTCCACCATCATTGAAATCTCGACCGAAACTCGCGCTTTACGTCACCTCCTTGCTGGAATCCGTCCAACCACTAGCAGACCGAGTTCGCGGCTATTGGGGCGTAGAAAACAAAGTCCATCATGTTCGCGATGTCACCCAAGGCGAGGATGCCGGACGCATTCGCACCACGCCACTCGTGCAGATTTGGGCGGTTGCCCGTAACTTTGCCTTGAACACGTATCGCGAGCATGGATTTCAAAATATGGCTCAGGCGCAACGTCTCGCTGGCTTCACGCTTAACACACTCAAAAAACTATTTAGAATGAAATAGCCCTGCCTATACATCGAAGTATAATCCGATTGAACATCGTTTGTTTCCTCACGTAACCAGAGCCTGTCAAGGAGTAATTTTTACTTCTCTTGAGTTAGTGAAAAAACTCATGGCAAAAACTCATACTAAAACCGGGCTTTCTGTAGTAGTAAATGTGAGCGATAAAATTTATGAAACTGGTCGAAAAGTAGCTAAGGGATTTAAAGAAACAATGAAAATTATTTTTGATGAATATCTACCAAAATGGAATTATCGTGCAGTTCCGACTATTTAGCAGACGCTAAAGTTATTAAATTTTCATTCCTTACGCAAGAGGAAATCGAACTTTTGTTCAACGAAGGTTTACAGACTCCTCGCCATCGCGCCATCTTCGGAATTTGCCTTTACTCCGCCTGTCGAGTAGCGGAAGCGTGCAGCTTGAAAGTCATCGATGTTTTCACCCCGGCGGGTGTCATCCGCTCAGAAATGATCATCCGCAAGGGCTACACCAGCGGCAAGCTCGGCACCCGCACCATCCCAATAATTCAAGATTTGAAACTGCTGCTAGAGACTTACGCTCATCCCGATCATCCATACTTGTTTCCTAGTCGCCACCTGAATCACCGCTGGAAGCACATGAACCCAGAAGCTAGTCCCTATTCACCTGACTGGCTTGTAGCCCAACATTCGGTAGTAGAGTCCCTGTTTGGTAAGAAGTTCGGCGTGAGTACCAGACTCCTTAATCTCGCCCGACTGCATCACAAAAATCAGATCGCAGTCTACGGCAGTTTCGAGGCGGTGCGTCACCAAGATGATAGTTCTGTTGCGGCGTAGACGTTGCAGAGTCTCTAGTACCCACTGCTCGTGCTTCAAGTCCAGCGCATTCGTGGGTTCGTCGAGGATGAGTATGGGAGCCTTAGTGACGATCGCTCGCGCAATAGCAAGGCGCTGTCGCTGTCCGCCCGATAGGTTTTGACCGCCCTCAGTGATTAAAGTATCGTACTGCTGGGGCAAGGTTTCGATGAACTCGGCTGCCCCAGATTCAGCCGCCGCTTCCCGAATATCACAGAGTAGAGCATCCGGGCGACCGTAGGCGATATTCTCGGAGATCGTTCCGGGGAAAAGTGGGCTGCCTTGCGAGACGAGCGCCATGTGGTTGCGAACATCGGCAATCTTAAGGGTGCGGAGGTCGAAGCCGTCGAGAAGGACGCTGCCTACGGTCGGGTCATAGAAGCGCGGCAAAAGATTGAGTAGCGTACTCTTTCCCGTTCCGCTAGGACCCAGAAACGCCACCATCTGACCGGGCTCGATACTAGCATTGATGTTCCGCAAGACGGGTTGCCCCAAGTTGTACTCGAAACTTACGTTGGCAAATGCTAGTGTGCGGGGATAGAGGGGAAGCGATCGCGCGTCAGGCTCATCTTTTATGGCGGGCGGCTCGTCAATGACTGTAAACACGCGATCGCATGAAGCTACAAACGTCTGGATCTTGGTCGTGAAACCCAACACCCAACCTATCGGGTCCCAGAACTGATTGAGGTACGCCATGAATACGAGCAAATCGCCGATGGTCACGCCGCCGGGTACCGGACGCAAGAACTGGTCGCGATAAACTAGGTATCCGCCGTAGCCTAAGATTACCCCGCTTCCCAAAGCAAAGACTACCTGAACCGCCAGCGGATAGAGGTTTTCTTGCCAATTGAGCCGCATGGAGGCCTTGACGCTGCGTTCGACCGCCTGCTTGAAGCGCCGCGACTCCGTTGCTTCTCGACCGAAGGACTGGATTAGCCTGATCGACTCTATAGCTTGCTGCATGGTTGAGGTCATCACCGCATCGGTCTGCTTCGACTCAAGGGCTCGACTCCTAATCCTTCCCTCGAAGTACCAATTCGCCAGTATTAAAAGCGGAGTGAACGAAAGGGCAAACACGGTGAGAAGGACATGGCGCGACAGCATGATCCAGATCATCGCCGTCAGCGTCACCGATGCGGCAGTGGAGCCGATGAGCGTATCGATTACCCCCCAGGGGCCGAGACTGTCGTAGCTCAACCGATAGATTGCATCACCCTGGGAGCGCTCGCCGTGCCAACCGAGACTCAGGGCCTGCATTTTGTCGTAGAGTTCGGTGCGAACGCGCAAAGTTCCGTTGTACTGGATACGGTAGTTCAACATCCTGCGAAGCATGAAGACGGTATCGCTAAGGATCCTGATAATCATCGCCACGAACGCCATTCCGAAAATTCGGTTCAGCGTGCTTTCACCGAACGGAGCAAGAAACAGCGTATGAATCCAGTTGGATGGAGGAGTTGGTGATAAAACCGTATCGACTAGAATTGCTATGGGCCAGGCGTTGAGAAGGTTGAAAAGCACCGATACCCCGATTAAAAGCAAGAGCGTGACGATGAGCCATAAGTCTTGGCGGAAGTAGGAAATGGAGCGCAGGACGATCCGCACCAACCAATGTTGGTTAATTAACGGCATCACCATTTTTGGTGAGTTCTGTTGGCTCTTTAAACGTGCTTTGAATGGAAAAGTCATGATGTGCTGGATGCCTCTAAATAAGACAATGCACCAATTAGGAAGTTTCGCCCCAGTCAGAGAAGCCAGAAATTAACTTTGGGTTATAACTTTTGTTGTCCAGTAGGGCAGATGCCATGTAGTAGTAGTATTCTACGCGTGCAAAATGTAAGTATAGTTTCGTGGTTCAAGGGTAGCTTTGGGGAAAGCGAGAGCGCTGTGCTTCCGAGTGTGATGCACATGGCGAAACTTTTTGCCAAGCGGTCGCTTTTGTTGAGATAGCCTCAACTTTTTTATCGGAACTTCCCCCTGTGGTTTTAAGCATCCAACCAAAACCCCTATCTGTCCAACAGTAGGACTAACACCCCCACCCAATAGATGACTACAATATTAGGGAAACATAAGAGTAAATCCAAAGCTCTCTACGTTGCAAAGGAGCTGGCATTGTCAGCTTATCGAAACTAACTGAAACCAGACGCACTTTAGGCTAGACTTGATTTTTAGCGATTGTCGATAAATTTGTTATTAACGTCCGAAAACTTAAAACTGGAAAACCCTCAGAAGTACATTTTGTTGAAGCTTTCCCTTTTGCGGGAGTGGATGATTTAACCGGAACAACCACCCACCCCGAATCAGAAGCATTCAACCGCTCCTCATCCTCGACCAACGACGAAGCACGGTAATCGTTGACACATACTCCCTTCTAAGTAATAAGCTAACACACATAAAAACAGTTGTGCAAGCACCACCCCACGTTGTATCTTTAGAAACAACACTCACAGCATCACTAAGAGCGATAATACCACCCACACCACCACTACCAGAAGGTGCATTGCCCACCGCAACACCACCGAAGTCGGAAGCATTAGCACCACACCCCGTACCCATTCAATCAAAGGAGCCTAGTTTAATGAGCAAACTGCAAGCACCCGATAAAGAAGCCACTGTCAGGTTTACCGTTGATATGTCTGAAACTCTGCACCGTAAACTGTCGATGTTAGCAGCAAAGACAGGGCGCAAGAAAGTGGATATTGTGCGGATGTTACTGGAAGATGGGTTGAAAGAAGAGGTGTAAGGGTAAGGGTTCTCTTCATATTGATGGCGATCGCTGTACTCGGAAAGTGGCGATTGCTTTTTTATCGAGCGGGACTTAAACAACAAGTTTTAGGCAAAACGAAGCTTTCCTTAATCTTTGACAGGTAGGGGTTTCAGGTGATTTCGCCCCTTGAAGATATTTTCTTTCTCTAGCAAGGGTTTTAAATCGCCCTAGTCATGGCCTGTTTGGTTGTTGCTAGCGGAGCTGTGGGTAAAAAAGCATCAATTAAGCGGACAGAAGATTTGTGAGGCGCTCGTTTTCTCAACAGGCTATTGACTCGGATCATTGACTTTCACATATCGACTCCATCTAACGACAGATGTAAAGCCGGGATTATTTCTGTTCAATACTACCAATTAACTGAATTTTTAAGAGAATAGTAATGTTAGATATTGATGAAATGAGTTCACAAGAAATACAGGAGCTGCTACACCAAGTAGGATACGGTCATCTGGGCTGCATACACGAAGGCAAACCCTACGTGATGCCAATGAATTATTATCTCGAAGATTCGGACATTTACCTGTTTACAACCGAAGGCATGAAGACTCATGACCTAGACGCAAATCCCGAAATCTGTCTACAGGTTGAAGAAATAAATGATGCGCTTCATTGGCGCAGCGCGATCGTGAATGGTCGAGCCTCCCGCCTCACAGTTCAGGAAGACATTGATCGGGCAATGCACTCGCTCAAAGAGCGCAATCCAACGCTCTTACCGGCTATCAATCGAACCTGGATTGATGCTCAGGGACGTTCAGAAGCGATCGCAATCTACCGCATCGACGCGAGTGAAATGAGCGGACGCACGACTGATGGAGTCAGCAGCCGATAAGAACCAAGATACCTCACACCTTCTAGCATGAATGAACTTTATGCGAGATCCATTGATGCAGATGCCATTGACCGTGCGCTCGCCTATGTCATTTAGCAGCCCGGTGATTTTGATGTGAATGAAATCCTCATTCGTGCGACAGGTCAAGAACTTTAGACTAATAGGAAAAAAGCATGAAACAGCGAAAACTCGGCAATCAAGGATTAGTAGTTTCAGAGTTAGGACTGGGCTGTATGGGGATGTCCGAGTTCTACGGGACAACCGATAAGTCAGAATCGATCGCCACCATTTATCGCGCCTTAGAGCTAGGCGTGACGTTGCTCGACACGGCTGATATGTATGGTGTCGGTCACAATGAAGAGTTGGTCGGCAAAGCAATTAAAGACTGTCGAGATCGAGTCATCATCGCCACGAAGTTTGGGAATGTACGCGGTAGTGACGGCAGCTTTAAGGGCGTGAACGGCACACCCGAATATGTCCGCTCTGCCTGTGATGCCAGTCTCAAGCGTCTGGGTGTAGATGCGATCGACCTTTACTATCAGCACCGAGTCGATCCAAACACTCCCATCGAAGAAACCGTAGGCGCAATGGCGCAGCTTGTCCAAGCCGGGAAAGTTCGCTACCTTGGCCTTTCCGAAGCGGCGAGCGCCACGATCCGCCGTGCAATGGCAGTGCATCCTATTTCCGCACTCCAAACTGAATATTCGCTCTGGAGTCGGGAGCCAGAATCTGAGATTTTGCCCACCTGCCGAGAGCTAGGGATTGGATTTGTGCCTTATAGCCCTCTGGGGCGCGGGTTTCTCACAGGCAAAATCAAGAGCCTCGACACGTTATCTGAGGGAGACTATCGGGCCGAGCGATATCCTCGCTTTCAAGGCGATAATCTCCAGCAAAATCTGGAATTAGTCGAGCAGATAGAGCAGATAGCCGCTGCTAAGGGCATCAAAGCTGGACAGTTGGCGCTGGCATGGGTATTAGCCCAAGGCGAAGACATTGTGCCAATTCCAGGCACCAAACGTCGCACTTATTTAGAAGAAAACATTGCGGCAGCCGCCGTGACACTGACTCCAGCAGAACTAGACCAAATCGCCAAAGCCCTGCCATTAGGAATTGCGGTGGGCGATCGCTACCCCGATATGAGTACGGTCAATCGTTAGGATTTGGCGCGAGTGATGTTTGGCATCCATGCCTTTAGTAAATAAAAACAACCGCTAAAACTTAAGTCGATCGAGTTCTGAAAATCTACCCAATAAGGAGAAAATTATGACAGAGATCGTGAGCCGCGAGATTCGGCTAGTCTCTCGCCCCAAGGGGATTCCTACCGCAGATAACTTTGCGATCGCCGAGACCAAACTAGAGCCACTTCAAGATGGGCAAGTGCTCGTTCGCAATCTCTACATTTCGGTAGATCCATATATGCGCGGTCGCATGAACGAGGGGAAATCTTATGTTCCATCCTTCGCGTTAGGAAAAGCACTCGAAGGCGGCGCAGTCGGCCTTGTAATCAAGTCTCGTGCCCAGGAATTCAAGCCGGGTGATGTTGTGACTTCCAACTATGGCTGGCGGGAATACTTCATAGCTGCACCAAAAGATTTGCACCAGGTTAGCCGCGATATTCAACCGCCCTCAGTTTACCTCGGTGCCCTCGGCATGACAGGTATGACTGCTTGGGTTGGGTTAAATTTGGTAGAGGTCAAAGCCGGCGATGTTATTTTTGTTTCCGCAGCCGCAGGTGCGGTGGGAAATGTCGCCGGACAACTAGCTTCATTGCGCGGATGCCATGTCATCGGGTCTGCTGGGTCAATGGAAAAAATCAAGTTTCTGCTGGAAGAATGCGGATTTGATAGCGCCTTCGATTACAAGGTCGGCCCTGTCCTCGAACAACTCAACCGGGCTGCACCGGACGGAATAGATGTCTATTTCGATAATGTAGGAGGCGAAACCCTCGAAGCGGCGCTCTCGGCGTTGCGCGTGCATGGCCGAATTATCGCTTGTGGCAGCATCTCCGGTTACAACGAGGAAAAGCCCCAGCCCGGCCCTTCCAATCTATTTAATATGATTGGCAAACGGTTGACCATGAAAGGGCTAATCGTTAGGGATTGGCTGGATCGCCAGAGTGAATTTGAACAGGAAGTGGGCGGCTATTTCCAAGCTGGCAAACTGAGGAACAAGGAAACAGTGGTGGTAGGAATCGAGCGAGCGGTGGGTGCATTTATCGGTCTTTTTGAAGGCAACAATGTGGGTAAAATGGTGGTAAAGTTGGATTAGGTGGCGACTAATTAAGTCGGCACTTGTTTCATGATTTGAGCAAGTTGAAACCCTAAAGCGCTTAGACATTATTTGGTTTAAAAAAGTATGGATCTCCAACTCTCCGATAAAGTTGCACTCGTCAGCGGTTCAACCGCCGGAATTGGACTAGCGATCGCTACGACACTTGCCGAAGAAGGAGCAACTGTCATTGTCAGTGGCAGAACGCAAGAGCGCGTAAACCAGGCTCTTGAGATCCTTCAGCAAAATGTCCCGAATGCCAAACTTCAGGGAATTGCTGCGGATTTGGGAACGCAAGCAGGAGTTGAATTGTTGCTTCAACAAGTGCCCGAAGTCAACATTTTGGTCAACAACTTGGGAATTTATGGCTCTCAACCATTTGAAGATATCTCCGATGAAGAATGGATGAACATCCTGGAAGTAAACGTTATGAGCGGTGTTCGGCTCTCGCGTCATTACTTACCGCTGATGCTAAAAAAAGATTGGGGACGAATTATTTTCATCTCTAGTGAATCTGGCTTGAATATTCCCGCCGAAATGATTCACTATGGCGTTACCAAGACAGCACAAGTGGCGTTGAGTCGTGGTTTAGCTGAAACAACAGCAGGCAGTCATGTCACGGTTAATACAGTATTACCAGGGCCAACCCGTTCTGAAGGAGTGGAAACTTTTATCGAGGGACTTGCTAAGGGGCAAAATATTTCACCCGAACAAGTTGAGAAAGAATTTTTTACGAAGACTCGTCCATCTTCACTGATTCAGCGATTTGCTACAACGTCTGAAGTTGCTGCATTAGTTGCATTTGTTGCTAGTCCTGTAGCTTCTGCAATTAATGGGGCCGCCTTGCGAGTCGAGGGTGGAGTGGTGCGCTCGATTGTTTAATAACAGGACTTATGTAACTGGCACATACAGCGGATTCCAGGTTTATGAAGTACAGTAACAGCAGCTTGTAAACGAACCAGTTTTTAAAGTGCTGTGGATTAACCCGCGTCAAACGCCGTAGCTAGTAAAATGTCAACCATCTTGGTAGTAGTGGGCGAAAACTTACGTAAAAAAGCTTTGAGTTGTGACCACCATAATTCGATCGGATTAAAGTCACGAGAATAGGGTGATAAATTCAAGATACTGGCACCAGCCGCTTGAATCAGTGGTTCAATCACCGCCAACTTATGGGCTGGTAGATTATCAATTGACTTCGACTGCACCCTCCCATAAGTTTGGCACTAAGCAGTGTTCAACAAAAACTGCAAATGCCTGACTATCCATCGACCCGTTGAGCGTCATTAATCCTACTACTTTTTTTAAGCTAATTGCTCCAATAACTGTTACTTTTGCACCTCAATAAAAGGGTTTTAAACCCTAGACTCTACTACCATATCTCGAACGTGCGTGGGTTCGTGTCAACCCCAATAAAACGCCCATTTCATCCAAAAACACCAGGTTTTCAGGGTCGATGTTTTGTAACCGTTCAGGGGGGGTAGAAGAGAAATAGCCCAACAACGGGAGAAAATCTGATAAATTAAGTGACATGGAAGAAAAGCGCGTCAACCACTTAGAGCAGATACCCCCTGAAGATTGGGGAAAGACTCCAACCAGTGTCAAAAAGCTGGTGGAGGCAATGGCGCTGCAAATAGAACAACACGAAAAGAAACTAACCGAAGTCCTGGCAGTTCAAGAACAGCTCCACCAAAAAAATTAATCGCACATCAGAAAACTCATCATCACCACCATCTTGCGACCCACCGGGATTTGGAAAAAAGCCGCAAAAGACAAAAAGCGGTAAAAAGCGAGGGGGGCAGCCTGGTCATCAAGGAAATAGCCGGGACTTATACCCAATAGAAGAATGTAGCTCAGTAATCGAGCATCATCCAGAAGAATGCAGTAATTGTGGAGCCACCGTGACTGGAGTTGATACAAACCCCTATCGTCACCAGATAGTAGAAATTCCACCCATCAGTCCCATAGTCATCGAGCATCGTTTGCATCAATTGACCTGTAGCGGATGTGGCACGTCTTGCCGTGCCAGATTACCAGAAGACGTGCATCCAAGTGGTTACGGAGTCAGAGTAGTAGCTAAGCGTAGCACTACTGAGTGGAGTGTACCGCAACAGTCACAGAATGGTACAAAGTGCCATGCAAGAAGTATTTGGGATTTCAATATCATTGGGAACCGCCAACAGACTGCGACTCGAAGCAAGTAACGCCGTGGCAATCTGTGTAGATGAAGCCAAAGATTATCTTCAAAACGCCAACGTCGTCGGAGCCGATGAAACCAGCTTTAATCAAGGAAATATTGATGGTAGTAATCCTGAACAAAGAAAAGCACAGGTTATGGGTTGCAGTCACCCCCCGGCGTCACATTTTTTGAAATCGCCCTCACCCATTGTACTCAAGAGGCAAAGAATTTATTGGGTGAAAACTTCCGGGGAATTTTGAACTCTGACCGTCACGGTGCTTACAACTGGGTAGACCTGGAACGTCGTCAATTGTGTTGGGCGCATCTGCGACGGGAATTTATCAAAATATCGGAACGTCATGGAGTTTCGGCAGAATTGGGAACTGCACTGGTCAAACAACAAGAAAAGTTGTTTGAACTTTGGCATCTCCGTCAGAGATGGTACTTTATCTAGTGGTGATTTTGGTGAGTTGGTTCAGGAGATTCGCTCATCCATTACAGCCACTTTACGTCAAGCTGACACATACCAAATCACATCGCGGGAAAAAACTCCCGAGTGCAAAAACAGTTCGTACTTGTCGTCAACTGCTCTTTCGTTGAGCTGGCAATGTGGTTGTTTGTTACCACTGCTGGTGTCGAACCCACTAATAATGCCGCCGAACGCGCCCCAAGTCCTGCCGTGCTCTGGCGACGTACCAGTTTTGGTTCTCAAACTCAATCTGGTAGTGTTTTTGTAGCTCGGATGCTGACTGTGGTGACAACCCTGAAGTCTCAAAAGCGGAATGTTTTGGAGTTTATGACTCAGGCTGTTGTTGCGAATCGTGGTGGTACAGCCACTCCTTCTTTGCTTCCTGACGCTAATAATTGTTCTGATGATTCTGACTTGTTGACTGCTGCCTAATTTTATTCTTTGATGTTGGGGGTATTTTTTCGTCTTCTTTCTACCCCCTGAACGCTTACGATGTTTTTCACTTTTTCCCAATACTCACACTTCAAAATTTGCACTCGGTCGGTGGCAGATTGACTACTCCGTATTGTCTTTTTTTTCGCGTCATATTTTGTTTGATTAATTCGCGACACATCATACGCTTAGCTGACAGATTGCTTGTAGCTATAAGCGCCAATATTCACAATATTCTGAGCAGGTGCTATCGGGATATTTTTCCACCATCTCGATCAATTTAGTTGTGGACGAGTGTAACACACTTTTAAGGCTTCCACCCTGTTTTTTGGGTTGAACGTGACCAGTCGTTTGTTTTTGTTTTAAGATTTTTTGAACAAACGCTTTACTCACATCAAAACGTTGGGCTACTTTCCTGACTGATGTATCACCTTGTTCATAGGCTTTAACTATTTTTTTACGAAACTAGATCGAATAAGCTTTCATTTTTTCTGCTGATGTACTGAATTTACTGTACCACATATACATGGAATCTGCTGTATGTACAGGACTTACGCAACTGACGCATAGCCCCAAGTTTGACTCCACAAGCGGATGGGCGCTCCCCGATTCAGTGCGTTTAGCAGCTTCCTTAACCAAGTGCGTTACAGAAATCCTGTGCAAGCACCCGCCGTTAGTTGCTTTCCGACTTCTGAAAATCGGCGAGCGAATTTCCCGCATCCCCTCTGCTGTTCAAAATTGTTAGATACAGAGACGAAGGAAGTAGAACCACGCGAGTCTTGTCGCCCTTGCCATAAATCGAGAGTTGCCCACTTTCACCGTTAGGTCATCGCACAAGATCGCTCAATTAATTGTTGTAACATCCGATCGAGATCGGCGCTCGCTCCCAGGTTGAGACAAAAAACATTCTCAAGGGTAGCGCGTAACTCTGCAACCGTTGAAAGGACGCGGTGTTCTGTTCGACCATCCAAATAATGCACCGTAAACTGATTGTTCCACAAGGCATAACGACAGTTGGAATCTGGTTTCGCCACCATCAAATTAGTAACAAAAATCGAGTTGGGATGAGTTGAAACGTACCAATTGCTCACCTCATAATCGGGTAATTCTTGCTCCTCTTGATCGAATCTGTAAAGGGATTTCCACTCCTGCTTGATATATGCTTGCATAATGTAGCTGCGCTCCGTTGCAATCAATCGAAATGGTTCATGGGATGTAGGTTGTTCAATATTCGGTGTCAAAGCAAGCGGCGTGGTAAGCGTTAATCCTCCGAATCCCGCATCTGCAATGTATGGCTCTCCATCAATATTGACCCCCAGCACCATATGGCTGCGGGGTGCAATCGTCCCGGACGGCAAATTCCACAGCACGCGAGCTGCTAGATTCGTTACCTGAAAGCCGAGAGCAAGCAACACAGCCCGCAACAGTGAATTTTGCTCAAAACAATAGCCGCCCCGTCCCTCGTGGATTAGTTTTTGTTGCAAGGATGCTAAATCCAGCAAAACCGGTTGTTTCAGGAGCGAATTGAGGTTTTCAAAGGCGATCGTGTGGGAATGTCGCTGATGAATTGCCTGTAACGTTGTCAGCCTGGGCGAGCAGTCACCGCTATAGCCAATTCGTTGAAAATAGGCATTCCTGTCGATTTCAGTCAGTCGTTGTTGCAATTGCATATTTTATTATCAAAGTCAATGCTGAGTTTCTTCATGGGGAGTAATTAATTATTACGCATCCAACGTTCCTTCATGTTTAGCATCGGAGAGATCTATGATTTCGCTCGCTCCTTCACGTCGAATCATCCACTTCCCCTGCAGATCGCTCCTTTCATCCCATCCAGTAAATCGGTAATGTCTCTTTGGTCGCGGCCGCGATTATCGCATACACCATCAAGGTATTTAAATTTTTGTGTTTGCTGAGTTTCTGCACTTTTCTTACATTCCCCTCTGTTGCGTCCAGTGCCGCCGTGATAACACTGTGTCTGATGCGGTGAGGGAACATCTGCTACTGGCGTTGCTCGATCGGGGTATGAAAAAAATAACTTGAAAATCCCGAAGCTTTGTGGATACTGGTTTCTCTGACTTGCATATTGAGCCAGTCATACCCTGGCATCAGCAACGCCCTTTACCTTTGGCTTCAAATCAATTCTACAGTTTCACGCTTGCATCGCCCACTGTCTCGGGCTATACCTGTGCTGACATAACGCATCTCAAGAGCTAATCTCAAAGTTAGTTCTTTACCGCAATTGCTCATGGGTAGCCAATCTACAGCCAAAACTATCTTTCTGGTCGCCTCTATGGCGGGCTGGCTTATCGTTGGTGCATCTTTGATGTATCTTGTTCCGGTCGTCGCAGATTGGTTAATATCCTCCGATCGCACCCATCTATGGATGCGACAAGGGGACTCCTGTTATATACGAAGTATTAACGGGAGGGGAATTGTCGCCAAACGAATAAAAGCGTAGCAACGTTTCAAGTGATTAATGTTATAATGATAGCAGGTTTATCGATGAAAAATGCGCCTAAGTTACCAGTACCGAATTCAGCCAACGCCAAAGCAGCAAGCAGTTATGTTTGACTGGCTGGAATTGCTGCGTCGGCATCGAAACTGGGTACTAGGTAATCGCTTTGACTGGCTACATCGTACACGTTGTAAGATTGATAGATGCTCTATAGTATCAGAACCTATTGGAGAGATACCAGAGTTAAAACCAACCTTTGAGAACGAATCAGCACAATTAAAGGAAACTAAAAAGTTATTTCCTGAGTACAAAGAATTTTACCACGAGGTACAACAGGAGAATCTTAAACGGGTTGATAAAGCTTGGTCACGCTGGCTAATACCTGACAAGAATGGGAACCGAGGTGGACGCCCTAAATTCAAGAAAAAAGGGGAATTGCGATCGTTTACATTCTCCAGGGTTAACAATCCTAAAAGCGTGTGTTTTCTCGAAGGCACTAACCTGAGAATTCCCAAGCTGGGACTAATACCAGTAATCGTGCATCGCCCTATACCACAAAGGTTTGAAATAAAGACGGCAACAATTGTTTATAAAGCAGATGGCTGGTACGTAAGCTTGAGTTTGCTTGATGATTCAGTACCAGAACCATTAGCTATAGATGCGGTTAAAAGTGTTGTTGGTGTAGATGTTGGCTTGAAGGAATTTCTCACTACATCAGACGGTGAGACTGTACCAATTCAGCAACATTACCGCCGAACTCAAAAACACCTGGCAGGTCAACAAAGACAGTTATCACGGAAAAAACCAGGCTCGAATCGGCACAAGAAACAACAGAACAAAGTAGCCCGGATTCACCAAAGGATAGCTAGGAATCGTAAAGATTTCCACTACAAAACGGCTTATCAGTTAACGAGGAAGTATGACTTAATCGCTGTAGAAGATTTAAAAGTGCGGAACCTTGCTCGGAATTCAAGACTGGCAAAGTCGATTCTTGATGCAGGTTGGAGCGCATTCATTAACATACTGGAATCAGTGGCAGTAAAATGCGGTTCTCTAGTTGTTAAGGTTGCGCCACATAACACATCACAGAATTGCTCAGGGTGCCAGGTGTTGGTTCCCAAAACGTTATCAGTTAGGACTCATGAGTGTCCTAACTGTGGGTTAATCCTAGACCGTGATGAAAATGCGGCGGTCAACATCCTAAATAAAGCATTACAGGCGGTGGGTCACATCGTTTCTGCGCGTGGAGGTCAAGGGGATACCCAACCCGTGAAGCGCGAAACTTCGACAGGCTGGGATGAAGTACAACTCTCATTATTCTAGTCTTAGAAGCTCCCGTTATACACGCAGTGTTAACGGGAGAGAACGTCACCTATGGATGCAGACCCTCAGCCGTAGCGGTTACAATCCTATGCTGGCTTGGGTAGGAGGAGGCATCGCTCTGGTTATTACCGTGTCGGGGTATATCCTCTGGCATCAGAGGTTTGAAGGCAAGATTTAGAGCGATGGTCACAGATCGATTTTGGAGCGATCGAGTTCTGAGTTCAAAGAAGTGTGGGAGGCCTTTGCGGTGAGGCGTAAAAAAAGCCTGCCAAGACGACAGTCACAATCAAATAACCAAAGTCCCGGATGCAATCGGGCAACTGTCGGATCTGACACGCCTCTACCTCGCTAACAATCAAATAACCGAAATACCAGAGGTACTCAAGCAAATGTCGAATCAAATCAAGGTTGATTTAGATAACAATCCAATTACCCCAATCCCAAAGGCGATTGAGCTGCTATCCGATTAGACACAGTACCCCGATAGCATTGACTTTATTCAAAAAATCCGCATATCCTGACCCAGGGTTTAAAACTGCTACAGATTCATCAGAATATAAGCGTTTCCCCGCCTAACCTCCCCCTGCCAACTCAAGTACCTCCCCCTGAACCCTGGAGCGATCGCCTTTTTTGGTAGGGATTAGAACAACACCAACTAGGATCGCCGGACAATTAGAACAGAACCTAAAAGCACTCAAAACCTTTTTCAGACGGGAAATAGTGGTACACCCGCCCTGTCACGGCAGAAATTGTAGAATTAGGTGCTCAGTGTTGGCACCGGTTTTGACAATCTTAGGGCTTGCAGGCTTAACAAACCCTCAATCTGCATCTGAAAATTCTCACGGGTTGGGTCGAACGCAGCGATCCTTCCCATAGGGAAATTTCTTGCTCAAATTTCCTTCGATCGAAATACTGACACCAAAATTCTGCAACTTCTAACAACGCGGGCACGGATTCAGCAACGCCAGAATAACTGCTCCCCCTACTTATTGAGCCGATACCTGAAGTTCAAGGGGTGACAATCAGTTCAAAAGCTTGACAAAGCTTGCTTTGTAGATATTTTGTGGTAAAAAAGTGGTTGCTCTAATGGGAATAAGACCGTATATTACTGCGTATCGCAAATTCGTTATAATACGCTCCATTGCCTAATTTTGAAGCGCTTGTATCAAATAAATCAGTATCATGGCATTAAAAAAAGCAGTCTTTTTAGACAAAGACGGAACCTTAGTGGTCGATGTCCCCTGTAACGTTGACCCGAAGAAAATTGTCCCAGTCAGTAATGCAGTTGCTGCATTACGACTCTTGTTGGGACTTTCGCTACAAGTTGTTAGTCATCTCCAATCAATCGGGTATAGCGCGAGGTTATTTCTCGGAACAAGATCTAATTTTGTACCTACACGAACTTGATACCCTCTTTAGGGAGAGTAACATTATCCTAGATGGGTTTTACTACTGCCCTCATGATAAATCAGCAGGTTGTGATTGTCGCAAGCCGAAGCCAGGAATGATTCAGACAGCAGCTCACGAGCATGGTATTGATTTAGCCGCATCTTGGTTCGTTGGCAACACCCTGAACGATGTTGAAGCGGGTTATCGGGCAGGATGTCGAACAATTTTGATTGACGACGGCAATGAAACATTAGGGGAGTTTAATTGCGATAGCTCTTTGCTGCTTTTGAGCGCAGACCGCATCCCTCACTACATTGTTCCCGACCTCGAAAGCGCCTCACACATTATCCATACTAAAAGTAATTCATTGTGACTCGGGGTACGAGTGGGTAATTAATTAAATTTTTCTCCTAAATCCAGAGAAATCCCGAAAACTGCATTTTCGATGTTCTCCTGTGAAGGCGTCCGTATTTCAAATCCATGCTTCTTGTAGCATTTGACGAGGTTGGAATTGTTGTTGATGTCTTTTTGAGTTAGAGAACCGCTGATTCGCTTAATTCCCCGAGACACGAGCTTTCTTTATCGCAAACTGCAACAGGTGAGTTCCCAGTCCCCTGCGACGGTAATCGATTGGCTTGGGTTCAACTAGCCATCTCAAAAGAGCTGCCCCTAAGTGATCTGGAGCGTGAATTACATCGTCGCGAATCAAGATATCGCCTATCTCCAATTTATCGGGCGGATAAAAAACGCCTTCGAGCCTACCAACTTCGCTGTTGCGGTACAAGAGTTTGGCAATAAAATATGAGTCTTCGTCCCCGTTTACTTGCAGATGATTATTCTCGTCTGCAGGCGATCGCGAATAATCATCTGCTCATTGTTTTCCGATGAACTTTCCAACATCATTTATTTTTAGAATACCCGATAGCGATCGTCGCTCACCGAATCTACGATGATCCTTATTTCCCTTGGCATCTCTCCTACCACGTTAAGAAATCCCCGTCTACCGATGCAGTAATGCAGTATTTGCGGCAAACTTTCTGGTATCGGGTCGAGTATACACCAAGCATGAAAATAGAACGGCACGGCCAAGCAAAAATCCTTACGCAACAGGAAATTGAGCTGCTGTTCAACGAAGGTTTGCAGACCTCACGCGATCGCACCTTGTTTGGAGTTTGTCTCTACACCGCCTGCCGGATTGCCGAAGCTTGTTCCCTGGAAGTCATCGATATTTACACTGCCAGAGGTACAGTCCGACCTACAATCAACTTCCGCAAGGGCAACACCAAAGGCCAACTCCAAACCCGAACGATTCCTGTCATTGAAGATTTGCGGAGTCTCCTGACATCTTGGAAACCCAACGCGGGTCAGACTTATTTATTCCCTGGCCGCCACCCCTCCCATCATTGGAAGCATCTGCACCCCGACTCAGCGGACAAGGTTCTGAGACAAGCGTTCGAGCGGGCCGACATCGAGGGAGCCTCCACCCACAGTTTTAGGAGAACCGCTCTCACCCAGATGAGCAACGCCGGAATTCCACTGCGGATTATTCAAGAAATCAGCGGTCACAGCAACCTCGAACAGTTGCAGCACTACCTAGAAGTGGAGCCGGAGCAAGTTAAAGGAGCGATCGCCTCTTTATCGATGCTTTCCTACACCGGGAAAGCTACATTTCCCGGTCTAGAGCATGAATTGCCTGCCGTGCCGTTACCGAGAGAGCAACTGTCACAAGACCTATCAGACGACGCAGCCCAAGAAATTCCCGACTGGTGACGATCGCTTGAACCTGCGCCTGAATCTCTCAATCCAGAGCTGGTTGCAATTGTTCGTCATGACGATCTCGCGTAAAATAAGAGTTTGTACGAGGCGGTGCTGTTTGTTGTTGCCGAGACGAGAGAATCAATCAAGGACGTGGGAAAATAACACTAACAATGCAAGCCTTCTACACCGAACTCGAAAAACGCCTTTGGGAAGCAGCCGGCTTTCCGAGCGGGCTAACTCTAAACTCAAGCCTTCGGAATATTCCGTTAACAAGGTTTATCGGGATGTGGCCCGGCTGTGTAAAATAGCAACATTGGATGAGATTGAGGCGCAGGAATGGAGTCTCAATCCTGGGCGTTATGTGGGGGTGGCCCAACGCAAGGAGGCGGAGGATTTTGATGAGAGCCGCGCGGTTGGAAGAGTTGAATGAGGAATTGGAGATTTTGAATGTTGAGGCTTGGGCTTGTTGGAAGAAACAATTGCTGAGAATGTAGCAATGCTTTTAGAACGAAACTTTTAGAGATAAGGCATTGCAGGAAATAAGGAGAATGAAATCAGAAACTATATGACTACAGACAATTTTTCACTATCTATAGGTGACATTTCTGGAATTATCCAGGCGGTTGGAGTTGTTGTATCTCTCATCTATGTGGCTGTACAGGTTCGAGCTAGTACGAAAGCTATAAAAGGGGCTACTTATCAATCAATTATTAGTGTGTATGCAGAAATTGAAGCCCGGATCAGCCAAGACTCAGAAGCAGCACGCATCTATCGGCTAGGCTGTGACGAGCCTGAAGCGCTAGAAAAAGATGAAGCGCTAAGGTTTAGGGAACTTGTTTGTAGCATTTTTAATTTCTATGAAAATCTCCACTATCAATATAAAAACAATTTATTAGATGAAGTTTTATGGGAAGGTTGGTCTAATTACCTGAAAATTAAACTAGAGTATCCAGGAGTAGCGAAATATTGGAATACGAACGGAAAGCTTTATAGTAAGGATTTTCGGGAATATGTGACAAGGAAATGTCTCAGAAGAGAAAACCAAGTTTAATCTAGTGGTGTCGCTGGAGGGAAAAAATGAGTGAACCTAGAACGTTACCAATCCCAATCCCCAAGGAAGAAATAGTGCAATTTTGTCAGCGTCACTAGCTCCGCAAACTGTGCGAATCTGTAAAAACAAATAATGATAGTTGGAATGGCGTTCATAAGTTACGTCCTCAACCCCCAAAAGCGGTCGAGACAAACTCCACCACAACTCCAAACGCATCAAATCCTTCAGCATCTTCTGGAGGTAGTGGGTCTGGTAATACGGGTAAGCCAGATGGCAGCAGCTCAGCAACATAAAAACTTCGTTGTATCGAACAAACAACAGCCCTTTGCATTGTAGAAAGTTCACCGCTCGCCCCGATAACTGCTGGAGCCAAAATGCGGAATCAGCTTGGGAGTGACCTGCGATCGCTTTCTTTCCCAAGGCAGAAGCCCTCACCCCTAGATTTGTTACAATTCTCGATCGTGTGGAGCAGGTGCATCTACAAAACCGGCTCAAAGGAGAATTGATAGACAATGTGGCTAAAATTTGGTGTTGCTCTCAGCGGTGAACTGACGGGCATTGATGAAGTTGCGCGCGGAAAAACGAATCTCGCTTGCCTCTACTGCGGTGGCGGATTGACAGCAAAAAAGGGGAACGTGAAAGAACATCACTTCGCGCACACCGGGGAAACTTGCAAACCCGTGTCACAGCGGATTAAAACCAAAGCTTTCCCATCGCTGCCTCTCTACGATAATTTCACCATCCAGCTTAAGGGTGAGGAATTGGAGCAATTGAAAGTGCTGTGGAAAGAGTACGGCGCACAAAATTACGCCATTCCCAAAGACTTGGTAAACTTTCGGTGGGAACTCAAAGGATTGGTGGAGTCGTCGGGCGATCGCTTTTATCAATTCACTGACCTCGGTAAAATCCCGATGGGCGCTCTTCCCCTGGCGCTGTTCAACTCAGTCCAAGAACCGCTGCTGCTGTCAGAGTTAATGAAGTTGGAAGGCTCTGTAGAAATTGCTTTATCTGCGGGGTTATCTTGTTTAGAAGAACGGCGGGCTGATTTGCTGATTTATCGAGCGCAGCTTCGTCGGATTTTGGTGAACTCGCTCTACTTTCTTGAGGTAAAAGCGGACGGGAACACGTTCTACAAGATTGGCATTACTACTCGATCGATCGAGGAGAGAATCGCCGAAGTGCAGCGGGATGTGAGGGCGCATTACTCGGATATGGTTGTTAATTTGCTGGGATTGTGGGAACACCGGGGGAATGTCGAGCTGTATTTCAAACACCGGTACAAAGCGTTTAATTACCGCATTGGCAAGCTGACGGAGTATTTTGTGTTTCCGAACGTCAAGGCGGTGCTGAATGATTTGTACGGGATGGAAGCAAAAGTTTTGAGTAAGGCAGTTTTCTGGGAAAATTAAGTATTATCAATACGAGAGCGTGCTTGCTACAAATCATCCGCACCGCACCCAATCAAGGCATAGATTGCGCCGTTTGACCTGAGCGGCTCGCATTACTTGGAGGCTCGCGCCGCCTTGATAAGTAGCCCAACAAAGGTTGTTGCAAGCAGCCACTACATTCACAGTAGGTCGAACGATCGATTTTGTCGTTTCAATTCTACCTAGATAATCAGGAAAACAAATTCAATGGCAAAAAAAGCAAAAAAGCTCTGGCTTTCTTCTTCTCCCAAACAGTCTAAACCTACAGTGCCTGATACTGAGAAACAATTAATCGAACAAAAATGTAATGAGTTAATTCAAACAGAATTTAAGCCCAAATATATCGACTCTCCACCCACAGACCCGGATTTCAACTATCGAACGGATATCTTTGGCAAGTGGTATCGCAACTATTTTTACTTCTGCTCAACTTATAATTGTCCGAGTCCGAGGGCGATTTCCCCGTCTTTTGAGTCTCGCTCCGCCCGCCTAGAATATGTTGGGCCAGATTGTTTTAATGTGGCCTACATGAAACATACGGGGCAATGGTGGGAAATTCTGCATGGTTTGTCTTTAGAAGAATGTTTATCGGAAATTAGAAACAATCCCCTGTTACATCCTTAATCGTTGCTCTAATTGGTGATCGTTCTTTTAATTATCGAATTGGCTCTCCTGACGGAGTATTTTGTGTTTCCCAATGTCAAGCCAATTATAAATGATTTGTACAGGATGGAACCCAAATTGCTGTCGGCTGTTGAGTTGGATGCAAAAGACTCTTGGGATAGAAAATGATGTGAGCCAAAACCCAGATGTCAACGGATTAGATAAGTGCCCAGGAGGCGCCGCCACCGCTCCCAAGTACAACCATTGACTCTTACACATTTTAGAAAAGCGCTTTGAGCTCTTACTACTTGTTGAACTAACGACACATAGGCTCTTGGGCGATCGCGTTTTAAGGACTGAGATTATGCGAGATCCCTCATGAGCGCGAGCGATGGCTATGGGAAAGCAGCGATTGCCCGCAAAGTCCTTACGTGTCGGCTACACACCACCCGCACCGCCTTTTTGGTACGGTTGGCAATCCCGGCGATACTTCCCTCGACGCTCGCGCCGTGCAGAGTTCGCTCGGCAAGCTCATCACGTGGTTGCCAGATCCTTTTCGGTTTCTAGGAATAGCTTTGTACGGTTTTCTTCACTGCCAATTAATTCTGGTTCTTTCGCGTTTATTGTGGCAAATACGACTAACTGGGTTGGGTTCTCCTGACTGTTCCTCTCACTTATAAAGCGGCATCATAATAACTGTAAGCAACGAGCTTCTACCCAAACTTTCCTTATAGAGCTTTACCAATCTTTGAGGTGACAGATTATGTTGATGCGCTACTGGCAACCATTCACGGAAATTGAAACCATCCGCCAGCAACTCGATAAAGTTTTTGACCAACGGGCAGCAACGAGAGATAACTCTGAAGCCGCTTGGATGCCCGCTCTAGAATTGGCTGATGCTGGGGACAACTTCGTATTAAAAGCGCAACTGCCTGGAATTGACCCCAAAGACATTGACGTTCAAGTCACCCGTGAAGCAATTTCTATCTCTGGCGAACGCCGCTACGAAAACACAGAAGAAAAACCCCGCTACGTCCGCTCTGAATTCCGCTACGGCAAATTCCACCGGACGCTTCCCTTGCCCGCACACATTCAAAACGACTCTGTGCAAGCTGAATACAAAGATGGCATTCTAACGCTAACCCTGCCCAAAGTAACTGAAGCCCGCAATAAAGTCGTCAAGATTAATTTAGCCGAAATTGCTGGAGCTTCAACGAATCCCGCTTGGGAACAGGCTAACCAATAACGATGGGGTAAGCGTGTTTAGTGGTGAACTCAGTACGCAGAAAGGCTGTGCTTAATTGAGTGAGGCAAATTTCTCCAAATTGAGCTTGATTGGATTTACTTAACAACAACGGAACTGGAAAAGCTGATACCGGGAGCTACAGTTGCTCTCGGTATTCTTTATTTGGGGAAGCTTTAGAAAAGCCGGCCTTATAGGTGTCCTGAACCCGCAGCGAATTCAGTAACGCTTATAAGGCCGGCTTTTAGTAAATGCAGTCGATGTGCACTTCGCGAGCAGAATACCCAATCGTGAGTCCAGGCATTGAAGTCCCTCAGTCCTCCGTTCCACCCAATTCTGTGGCGAATAAAGACGCTTGGAGTGATTAGACCACGGGGGGCGCTTTTACGGTCATCAGAAACTCTGGGGGGAACGCTGCTGCCAGGAACGCGAAGGTTTGATAGTCCTGAACTCACGTATCTAGCAACTCCTGTAAAATCTGTTCTACTGTTACCTTCAACGGAGGCAAATTATTCTGTACGAGCGAGATCCTTCGATTCGTACTCAATCGCCTCCATTCTCTGCATCCATGCAGTCTAAAAAAGCACAATTTCTTATGGGCTAGTATCGAGAGGCGTTTTAAGTTTCAGCTTAACATTAGTTCCTTTTTTAAGGAGAACTTCACCACCAGGACAAGACTTGACATAAGCCGCTGTTGCTGCACCCCCAGCTACAGCACCATGCTTGAATTTCGCTTTATTGCCGAGGAAATGACCGGCTGCTGCTCCAGCTAAAATAATGCCAGCATTCTGAACAAACTTGCCTTTGGTTTTTGTTTCTACCTGAGTATTAACTAAAGTAACATCCACGGGATAAGCTGAGCCATCTGCGAGTTGAATGTCATCAAAAACTAGATGCAAACTCGATTTTTTGCCTTTAGCTGCTTTGACGACATCTTCCAGATGTCCCTGAATCACGGCATCTTTAAGAGTTTTATTGCCTCCTTTGGCTTGCAGAGTAAAACGCTCGTTGTCGCGGTTTTTACCAGCAGACAAATCTTGTTGGAGAATGGTATCAAAACTGGTTCCAGCAGGGACAGCCGCTGGCTGATTTTTAAGCTGACTGGACGTAGGGCTGAAGAGGTTAGATACAGGATTTGGGCGATTATTAGCCGGAGCAGAAGTGTTGGCTATCTGCTCGCTTGACTTATGACAAGCAACAGTGTTACTGAGTAATACGGCACCCAGTAGTAAGGGCATTAACTTTTTCATCGTTGGTTTCTTCGATTCAATAGGCTATCAGAATCTGATTAGGCTAAAATTAGCCAATTGACAAGGGATTAACTGAGCACAAATGCGATCGCTCCTACAACTACTACGCTAGTTTAGCGAACGACTATGTAGGATTGTCTTCCGAACTACTGAAGTAAAAGTCTCCTTTTAATCATTGGTGACAAGTTAAGACTTAATTGCATTTGTCAATCAGTAATATTACTCAAAAAAACTGCTTTTTTAGGAGTGAAAAATTCACGATTTGAGAGGGAGTAGGTATAAATATCATGGGAGGCCTGATTCCTCGATCGCTCAAATCTCAGTTTTCTGCCCAAAATCCGAGTAAATGTTGAACATAATTGCTGATTGAGAAATACTTTCTTAGCTTAACTTGTTACCAATCTCTTTTAATTCTATTTGCCAGTCGGTAAAGAGGTTGAATTGCCAACAAACGAAAAGCCACTCCGCAGGGATTTATTGTTGGCAACCTGCACATAAAACCTCACGGTATCAACCATTTTACCTGATTTAGCTTGCAAATTCCACTCTCCAGGTTTCAGATGCCAGAATAGCGAATTAGACGACTGCGTGGCTAACTTCTTACCATTCAACCACCACTCAATAAGAGTAGTATTTACTCCCAAAATTTTAAACTCCAGCCGTGAAGTCTCATTCTGGTTCATCAGAAAATAATCATCATTTTGAGGAAAGACTATTTTAAAATTACTGTTACTCAAACTAGAGTTACTCTGCTTTGCTAACCAGCCGTTATACTCTTCAGATAACGTTAAACTCCCCGACTCAGTTTCGTACTTACTAATATCTTCAGTATCAAAATATTCTTGCACAACTGACGGACAATCAGGTTTAGGTCGCCACCCAGAAATAGCACAAATAGGACGCTGTACTAACCCTTTCAAGGTCGGAAAAGCCGCAGGTTCTTGATGTTCGTGTAAGTGTAGCATAATGTGATTCCAGAGGGGTGCAGCACCCATAACTCCAGAGACTTTTTTCATGCGATCGCCATTAAAATTTCCGACCCAAGTAGCAACAGTATAATCAGTAGTAAAACCCACCGTCCAAGTATCCCGAAAATCAGAAGAAGTTCCAGTTTTTACGGCCGTAGGAAATGGTAAAGCCAGCACAGAGTCAACCCCAAACTCTTGAGCGCGGGCGTGAGCATCGCTTAACATATTAGTAATTAAGGCAGATATTTTTCGCTGGATTACAGGTTGAGAATTAGAAGTTTTGGCCTCATTAAATGTACTAAAAAGTGGTGTGAATTCTCCTTGTCTCGCCAAAGTTACATAAGCCCTAGCTAACTCGAACAAACTGACTTCACCGCTACCTAGAACTAACCCCAAACCATAGTATTCTGGAGTTTGAGTCAAATGCTCAAATCCCAATTCATGCAAGCGATTGAGAAAATTAGATACTCCCACTTTTTCTAATACCCTTACTGCTGGAATATTGAGAGAATTTGCCAAAGCTATTCGCACTCGCACTGGTCCTAAAAATGTTCGATCGTTAGAATTAGTAGGGCTATAAAGTTTGGCACCAGGAATGGCATAATAAGTCGGCACATCTGCCAAAATCGTATTGGCTCTAATGGCACGTTTTTCTAAGGCTAATTCATACAAGAAAGGTTTAAGAGTAGAACCAGGCTGACGTAAGGCTTGCACTCCGTCATTCCGACCTATTTCTGTTTGATTAAAATAATCAGGAGAACCGACATAAGCTAAAATTTCCCCAGTATGATTATTGATAACTAAAGCTGCGGCATTATGGACATTATGGGGAGATAAAGAATTGACGACTTGCTGCACTTGTGCTTCAACAAACTGCTGTAAAGAACGATCGATCGTGGTGCGAATATGAGACGGATGCTGCTTAGGTAATTGATTGGAAAGCCAGAATAAAAAGTGAGGTGCGGCAATAATTCCCTGCTTGACTGGTGCGAGTAAAATTTCTTCAGTTAAGGCTCTTTCTGCCTGCGAGCGCGTGATATATTTGTCTTTGACCATGCGATCGAGTACGTAAGTTTGCCGTTTTTTTAAAGATTGCCAACGGTAGTAAGGATTGAGATTATTTGGATCGTTAGGAATGGCTGCTAAAAGGCTGGCTTGAGCAAGATTGATATCAGCGGCAGAAATGCCAAAATAGGTGCGAGAAGCGGCTTCTACGCCGTAAATATTGCCGCTCATTGGCAATCTGTTGATGTAAGATTCGAGAATTTCGTCTCTATTCATGCCGGCGAAAATCCGCCAAGATAGCCAAAGTTCCCGCACTTTGTTAGGTAATGTGCGAGGTGCGGGCTCTAGCATCCGTGCTAACTGCATGGTGATGGTGGAAGCACCGCTGACTAAATGTTTGGCTTGTGCAGCTTCGAGGAGCGATCGCGCGATAGCAATCGCATCTGTGGCACCATGTTGATAAAATCGGCTGTCCTCAGCGGCGATAATTGCTCGCACAAAGTGAGAAGAAACTTGATTTAAGGGTACTGTGGCGGTATGTTCTTGGTCGCGAGTGAGAATAGTGCCCAGGGGGAGTCCGTTGCGATCGCTAAATTCGATCGCCGACTGCTCCTGGGCGATGTCAGCAGTACGGATGGGTGCAAGATAAGGAAGCGATCGCACAATTAGGCAAATTAATACTAACACCAAAAATAGACGAAATTTCGGGTTTCTATATTTGGGCCAAACTTTTTGGATAATTTTAATCAGCCACAGCCTCAATATCATCATCAATTAATCCCTCAGCCAACAAAAGTTTAATCTATAGCCTTTCTCAGTAACATGATGTGCGATCGTTAATAAGTAATAAAGGCTATATTTCCGATCGAGAAACGCATCTACCGGATTCACAAAAGACTACAACCCCAAGATACTTGTTTCCAGAAACTACCGGGTTGCCACCTCATTAAGAAACAATACAAAATCCTTACCCTCATAAAATTGTTAACTTTAATGATTAATATAAGTAGGTAGGCGGGATTAAACCGAATAATGTAACAGTATGTAAATAGGCTTAAGTCAGCCAGTAGAGAGCATTTGGACACTTTACATCGTTTACATAGTTGCGTTTTAAAGCGCCGACTTACTTAGCCTTTCTCAGGTACATGAGGTCTGTACAGGGCTTACGCAACTGGCATACGAAAGTTAAACTGTAGGGTGTGTGGCTGTGCATTTTTTGAACGATGATTCAGAGTTTCGGGAACTGACGCACCTTACCAATTGTGACAATTGCGTCCAGGACTAATGTAATAAGGCTTGAAAGTCCCGATATTCAGAGAATCTCGTCTACCTCATCTTTGTGAGAAAGGCTATATCCTCCTGGCTGTGGTTGAGTTAAAAAATTAATAAATTTATCTGGAAATTCGAGCGCGTCAACTGTAGATCAAGTATCCGTAAAAGAGATATCACTTGTCAGTAACTCAGTCCTCTCATAGACTGAGCTTGTAAGAGTAATCTTGCAAGCTGTGCTGACCATGCCCCTCGCTTTAGTGAGACGTTATTATGAAATTAAAAAAATGGATTGGTGCGGTACTTGTCTTCACGCTCGTACTGGCAATAACTACCTGTGGAGTCGCTAATAAATCCTCAAAAATTGAGGCACTTCCCTCAGTTGCTTCCCTAACTTATCCGCAACTGGTAGACTGGATTGAAGAAATTAGTCCTACTGGAAAAGCTGAACCTCTCAACCAAATTCGGATTCGGTTTAAAGAAGCATTAATTCCAGTTGCAAGCCTTGATAGTTCCGAACAGCAAAGTCAACTAAAACTATTTGAAATTCAACCTACTATCCCCGGTAAATTTCGTTTTTTAACCCCGCGCATGGTGGGATTTCAACCCGAACAAGCATTACCCAAAGCTACTCGCATTCAAATCGCCATCAAAGCAGGTTTAACCGATTTAAAAAATCACCGCCTCGACAAAGACTTAGCTTGGACATTTAACACAGAACCCATCCAACTGTCAAATTTACCAACTTCTAAGCCAGAGAATTCAGAATTCCAACCCATTGAGTTAAAGCCCACCCTGAAATTCACATCAAATGTAGAATTAGATTTAGCTTCAGTGCAAGAGCATTTGAAACTAATGCCAGAGGGACAGACAAAAACTGTGCCACTTAAAGTAGAGTTAGAAAAAGCAGAGGCAAAATCAGAAAATCGGCAAACTCCAGAAGAAAACTTCGCTCCATCTGTTCGCGCTTTTAATTATACCATACTTCCCCAACAAACACTAGAAAAAGCCACTCAGTACCGCCTACAATTTGACTCTGGCTTGCTACCACTTCACGGCAATCTCCCCAGCGAAACACCATTCGTCAGTCAGGTAGAAACTTATTCGCCCTTGGCATTTAAAGCTATTAACTTTTTTGGACAACCCGATGCTGGCGGTGCTTATGGGCGGTTCGTGAAAGGCAGCGGTCAGTTACAATTTAATAACGGTATTATCGCCGATTCAGCGCAGGAAAATATCACCGTTAATCCCCAACCTAAAAAATCTCCTACACTTGTTCAAGCTTATGACAATGAATCGTTGGTTAGTCTCAACCCTTGGAGTTTAGAACCAGCCAAACAATATACTATTACTATTGGTGCTAACCTCAAAGATAAATTCGGTCAAACTTTGGGTAAACCCGTCACATTGCTGTATGAAACAGGCGATGTTTCTGGCGAAATTTCGACACCGACAGGGTTAAATATTTTTCCAGCAGGTAAAGACTTACAACTGAATATTTCCACAGTAAATTTGCCAGAATCCCAGTACAAAGCAGCTTATAAAGTCGTTCAACCCACTGATTTAGTTTATAATGCTGACGCATATCCCAGAGGGGGGGAAAATGATTTACTTTCCAATCCTTCTGAGTGGCCAACTTTTCGAGTTTCAGGCAAGAAAAATCAGACAAATGATATAACAGTTCCCTTGCGAGAAAAACTGGGTTCGGCAACAGGAATGCTGGCCTATGGAGTTCAAGCACGCACGAATCTTTACTCAGATGAAAAGGGTAAACAGCAATGGCGGGAACCTGCCAATTACGGCTTAGTCCAGTTAACTAATTTGGGAGTATTTGCCCAGTGGTTCCCAGAGTCAGGTTTGATTCGAGTACATCATCTTGATGACGGTTCCCCAGTAGCAGCATCAGTCGAGATTTATGAATCCCAATTAGAGGCAAAATCTCGCCCTAAACCTACTCCTTGTGCAACTGGTAAAACTGACAATAACGGTGCATTAATGCTAAGCCGTGAGAATTTAGAGAAGTGTATTCAATCTCAAGCAGGCGGCTTTGAAAAAGCACCAAAATTATTAGTGATTGCCCGCGAAAATAAAGACTGGGCATTTGCCAGAACAGAAGAATATAGCGGTGCTTATGGCTACGGCATTGAGGGAGATACTTGGAACAGTAATAAGCCACAATCACGCGGTACAATCTTCTCAGACAGACAACTTTATCAACCAGGGGAAAAAGCTTGGTTTACGGGAAATGCCTACTATCTCCAAAATGGAGTTATCAAGCAGGATAAAAATGCTAGCTATACAGTTAAGCTGCAAACTCCAAGCGGCACTACAACTGATTTAGGAACTCAGACCACTAATAAATTCGGCACATTTTCCCTAGAATTGCCCATCGAAAGCAATCAACCTTTAGGCTATTATTCCATTCTAGCTAAAGGGACAAGCGGAGCGGAAATTTCGGGTCAATTTCGGATTGCTGAATTCAAACCACCCAATTTCAAGGTAGATTTAAACCTTGATAAAGCATTTGCACTGATTGACGATAAAATTGAGGCAAATGCCCAAAGTAATTATCTGTTTGGTTCGCCAGTGGAAGGTGGAAAAGCCAAATACTATGTCACTCGCCGCCAAGCAGAATTTACCCCCAAAGGTTGGGAAGAATTTGCCTTTGGGCGGCAGTGGTTTTGGCCAGAAGAAAGCCCGAATGTTCCCACCGATGTGCTGCACCAAAATGCCGTCTTAGATGCTAGTGGTAAAGGCAATCAAACATTTACAGTCGGCAAAGATTTGCCCTATCCGATGAATTATCGGGTAGATATTGAAGTTTCCGATGTTTCAAATCTGTCTGTATCCGATTCTAAAACATTTACTGCCCTACCCAGCCAGCGATTAATTGGTTTACAGACTAATTTTGTTGGCGATGCAGGTAAACCTTTACCCATTCAAATCATTGTTACCGATCCTACAGGAAAACTACTAGAAGGTCAAAAAGTCCGCGTTGAACTGCAAAAAATAAATTACAGCAGCGTCACGCAAGTAGTCGAAGGTAGTCGCAATCCTCGCAATCAAATCGAATACAAAACAGTAGCAAAAACAGAGGTACAATCTGGCAGCAATCCTCAAACAGTATCCCTCAATCCTCCTGAATCTGGTTCTTACCGCATTCGGGCTAATTTTGCTGATGGCAGTAATGAAGTAACTGCCACTGATTTGCAGATTTGGGCAACAGGCGAAAACCTCGTAAGCTGGGGTAACAGATACGATAATAATCGCCTGGAAGTCAAACTCGATAAGAAAAACTATCAACCAGGTGAAACGGCAACAGCTTTAATTCAATCGCCTTATCCAGAAGCAGAGTTATACTTTGCAGTTGTCCGCGATAAAACTCTCTACCAAACTGTCACTAAAGTTAAGGGTGGTGCTCCTCAAATCCAGTTTCAAGTAACGCCAGAAATGTTGCCCAATGCAGCGGTAGAAGCTGTGCTAGTCCGTCAAGGCAAGAGTTTAAAAGAGTTGGAACCTGGAAGTTTAGAACAACTGGTAAAAATTGGCTTTGCTCCTTTTCAAACCAGTTTAGATGCTAAATATTTGAAAGTCCAAGTCATTCCCCAGCAAACAGAACTACAACCCGGTGCAGAGGAAACGGTACAACTGCAATTGCAAGACAATCAGGGGAAGCCAATCAAGGGACAATTTACAGTTATGGTTGTCAATGAAGCCGTGCTGCAACTAACTGGATATCGCCCGCCAGATTTGGTGAAAACTGTCTATGCGGAGCAATCTATTTCTACCCGTTTCAGTGATAATCGACCGAATGTAGTATTAGAAAATATGACCTCTCCACTGGCAAAAGGTTGGGGTTATGGCGGTGGCTTTTCAACAGGTGCAGCAAATACTCGCGTCCGCAAAGATTTTCAAGCTTTGGCTTATTACAATGGTTCTGTTATTACAGATGCTCATGGGAAAGCGAGTGTGAAATTCAAACTCCCTGATGATTTGACAACTTGGCGAGTGATGGCTGTTGCTACTGACGGCAATTTAGATTTCGGCAAGGGAGAGGCGACATTTATTACCACTAAATCGCTGATTTCTCATCCGATTTTACCGCAGTTTGCGCGTCCAGGCGATCGCATTAAAGCTGGCTTATCTGTGACTAACAATACTCAGCAAAAAGGCAATCTGACAATTAACGGTCAAGTAGCCGGTGCCGTAAAATTTGAAGGCAATAATCCAGCAACGGCGAATCTAAAAACTCAGGCTGAGTCGGGTACTCGTGCTTACCGTTTTCCCATTTTGGCGGGTAGTGCTGGTGATGCTAAAGTTCAATTTGCTACACAATTAAATGGCAACGTGGATGCGTTTGAAGTGCCTTTAGAGGTAAAACCTTTAGAAGTTACAGAAAACGTTGTAGAAACGGGAACAACTGCAAATCAGGTAAAAATTCCGCTGAAGATTGATAAAAATGTTGTGTCTGATGTCGGCGGTTTGGAGATTTCTCTAGCTAGTACATTGATACCGGAAATTGTGGCACCGGCCAAACAGGTTTTGCAGGATGAACAATTACCATTTTTGGAACCTGCGGCTAGTCAGTTATTAATTGCAGCCAATTTGCCAACTCTTGCTCAACAATACGCTCAGAGTTTGAAAGGTTTTAATCCTAGTAAAGAAGCTGCGAGGGCACTTGAACGACTGCAAAAACTTCAGCGTCCCGATGGCGGTTTTGCTTCCTATCCCGGACAAGAACAATCTGACCCGTTTGTGGCTCCCTATGCAGCGAATGCGATCGCATCTGCATCTAAGGCTTTTCCTAATACAGTCAATGCTGGGATGCTGTCTCGCCTGACAGACTACTTGAAGAAAACTCTTGCTGACCCCGGACAATATGAGTTTTGTCAAAAGCAAATTTGCAAGAATCAGGTAAGGTTATCATCTCTGATTGCCTTAGCAGAATTAGGCGAAAAACGCAAGGATTTTCTCGCAGATATCTATCAGCAGCGGAGTGAATATAATCTAGTCACTCAAATTGAGCTAGCGCGTTATCTATCGCAGTTCAAAGACTGGCAAGATGAGTCTAAGTCTCTGGCAAATGAGTTGCAAAAAACTATCTATATCACTGGTCGTACAGCTAGGGTTAATCTGCCTCAAAATGTAAGCTGGATAGCATCTCCTACCGCTATTCAATCTCAAGCCTTGCGACTATTTATCGCTCAAAAAAGCAAGGCAGAAGATATCGATCGCTTATTGCAAAGTCTCCTAAATCTGCGGCGACATGGCACTTGGCAAAGCACTTATGACAACGCAGAAGCACTCGCAGCTTTAGCTGACTACAGCAAGACTCAGCCGACACCGCCTAAGTTTAGTGCTACTGTAAAACTGGCTGGTAAACAGTTAGATTCGATTCAGTTTGACGGCTACCGCAATCCCAGTCAGTTTATCACTATAGCAACAGATCAGTTGCCGCGAAATGGTGATTTAATTATTCAAAAATCTGGTCAAGGTACGCTGCACTATCTCGTCAATTATGGTTATCGTTTGCAGGGTAATCAACCGGGACGTTTAAATGGGTTGCGAGTATTGCGAGAAATCCGACCTGCTGGGGAAGACAAAGTGTTAGGAAAACAGCAACTTTCTATTCCTCAACCGCTGACTTTGGGAGTTGGACAAGTGTTTGATATCGGTTTGAAAATTATCGCAGATCATCCTGTAGATCATGTGGTAATTACTGACCAGCTACCTGCTGGTTTAGAGGCAATTGATAACAGTTTCCAAACTTCTACAAAGGCGGTAGAAGCTCAAGGTGATAGCTGGCAAATTGGGTATAAAACGATGTATCGCGATCGCGTTGTCACCTATAGCGATCGCCTCGAACCCGGAGCCTACAGCCTCCACTACCTCGTCCGTTCTGTCACCCCCGGAACCTATCTCTGGCCGGGTGCGGAAGCTCATTTACAATACGCTCCCGAAGAATTTGGGCGATCGGCTTCCTCTACCTTGATTGTGTCGGACAAGTAAATCAGCCGTTGCGCGATCGCTTTTATGCCCGGATGAGGCGGTATTCTAAGTAATGGCAACAAAATATCTCGCCCTATTGATGGAGATTTAAGGTGTGGCAAAACCCAAAAGATATCCCGATAATTGGTCTGAGATTGCGCTATCAGTCAAGGAAAACGCTCTTTGGCGCTGCGCTAAGTGCCATCAACAATGCCTTAGACCCGGTAAACCAAGCGGCTTAACTAAATCCGAGCGTTGTGCTTTAACTTTGACGGTACACCATCGCAATCGGATACCAGAGGACAACCGTCTCGAAAACTTAATCGCTTTGTGTACCGCGTGTCATCTTTCGTACCACAATAGGGGTCAGTCAAACGTATCGCCGGGGCAGTTATCCTTGTTCCCCGATGATGGTATTGATTGGGAGCTCATCGCTTCTTCTGGGGAATCGGCACGGGACAATTGATTCGATCCGAATCTGCTGCCATCCGCTTTATTAATTTGAGAGCAGCCGTGCAATCTCCCAATGCTCGGTGGTTTCCATTGAGGGGAACATACCGATAATATGAGTGATAATAACTCCAATCTCCCTTCCATTGTGCTGCCCATTCCATCAAACAGTCGGAGCGCTTTCTCAACCTTAGACTTGGCAAATTGTGCAACTGACAGCAGTGATTTAAAATCTTGATATCGAAAGCAGAATTGTAGATTAACACTCGCTTATCTTTCAGGGCTGCATCCGTGGAATAGACTTCGGGGAAAGTAGGAGCATCGGCTACCATTACATCTGTTATCCCGTGAATGTCTGTTACTTCTGCGCGGATGGGAATTGAAGGTTTGATGAGGGTATCGAGCAAGGTTTCTTCAGTGCGATCGATAATTGCTATCTCTACAATTTCAGCATCGTACAATCCTGTTGTTTCGGTATCCAGAATCACCCAATCGTTGTGGGTTAATTGTTCTCTTGCCCACTTCACTGCTCTTACCCTATCTCTTTCGATAAAACCAACTTCTCGATACCACTCTTGATAATCCCGCTTGATTTGAGCTTTAAGGCGGTTGGCAGCTAGGGTTTCCAATTGTTTGGGAGACGGCTTTCTTTTAGGACGGCAGGATTCGGGATTGTGGATATCGTAGAGGAACACGTCGTATTTTCGGGTTGGGATAACGCCTGAAGGTTTCAGAGGCGAGAGTCCCAATTCACCCAACTGGTTTTTAGTTTTGAGATGTTCTGGTGGCTCGTTGGATTCACCCCACCAACTGTATTTGGCTAGTTCCATATTTGATAGCCCAATATCAAAACAGCACATTACAAATATAACTCGATTTGTAGCCTTTAAAAACCCACCGAACCAGCTCACAAAGCAAGTGAAATCGCAAGAAAAAACCCCCAGATTGGGGGATGTGTCGCCCGCTGCAAAACTAAACGACAATCTAATTATTTTATCAAATAAGCGTCACGGCCTGCGACTTGAAACAACTAATCCCGCTTCACCGTTACTCTTCGTTCGGCTCTATTTTTTTATAACTGCTTCTAATACCATGCCGTACAAAGGTTTGGCGTTCTTACCTGTCACCTTCAAAATCGCTTCTTTTTAGTTAACTTTTGAGCTGCCATATTTTCAGTTGGTTGCAAGAAATTAATAATAAGTTAAAAGTATTAACACACTGTAGGTTTTGGTTTAAAAGTTTTGATAACTTTCATGTTCCCGCCCTAAAAAAGATGAAGAGGCGTGTCTATTGACCGCCTCATAACATCTTTGAAGAATCACCTCGGCTTCAATTAGGGAAGTACATCAATCGAGGTGTTGGTCAATTAGGGCAATCAGTTGAGCGATCGCCTTCTGTTCTTCTAAGAGCAATTCCTTAAGCTGGCGCATCTGTTCCTGATTCGGGGGACGGTGTACCAAATCATCAACGAAGTCTAGCAGGGGAGACTTTCTAAAAGGTCTATCCAAGGCAGCTTCATCTCGCAAGCGCTGGGTTCGCTCCAGCTTTTTCCGTTGCAATCGGTTTTTAGCCTGACGGCCTGCGATAAGTCCGTCAAGTCTTTGACATACGTTCCCAGTCCTCTTCATCTCCATAGATCTCTTTTATTTCTTGTTTTAACTCGGTTAGCTGCTCGGTAAGATTTGCCACCTGATCTTCAATAACGTCTGTTTTATCTTCCTGGATTTCCAGAGAAATTTCCACAGATTCGACGTATTCCGTTAACTTTTGTATTGGATCGGGTTGGGGCGTGTCACCGTTAGGCGTGTCACCGTTAGGCCCGTTGCCGTTGGTCATAGTCATTCCTCACTGGTGTCATGGAAGAAACTGACGATCGCTTTTGATACAGATGAAACTATCGCCAGCGCCGCCGAAGAAGTTGTTACCAAGTTGTTACCAAGTTCTATGTCAATTAGTTAGTTGGACTCAGTGGGATTCGCTTAGTAACAATGCTCATAAATTCACCCTCACTTGGAGCCGGCATAAGGAAACTCCACTCGCTGATATGAGCGAACTGTAGCTTGTAAAGCCAGCGAATCGTGTAAGTAGCCCCGTAGCTCGATCTAAAAACCATTACCCTTACCCGCTCACAGCCATCAGATTGAGCTGGCAAACTGTTGGCACCAGGAATAATCGACGGTAAAGTATCGTCTGGACTAGGCACAAAATCCAGATTTTGCGAATAAACGAATTGTGGTCTGAAACTTGGTGTCCTTGCCAGCCCAATATCAAAGTTTGTTGTCATCATTTGAGCCTCCTACTCGTTCTAGGGGATTAGTCGCGTGGAAGATGTTCCAAATATTCTGCGTGGCGTGATTAGTTCTAGGTTGGACAAGTGGCGCATCAAAAAAAACTCAACCCACTAACGTGACTAAAAGAGAATTTTTAGATGCCATCTTCTATCAACTCAAGAATTAATCGTTCCTCCCGTCGCCCGGTGTAGGTGCTGTCGGTGCGTTGGAGTCGCTTGCTATTCGCTTTTCCCAGTGCGCTTGCTAGTTGGTTTTGTTCGACACGATCAAGAACTCGCACTGTGGGAAACCAAAGCTGCAAGTGGGATAAGTCGCTGTTGACAGTGCCGGAGTACGCTTGGAACGGGTCGCTCTCCAAACAAACCAAGGTTCGTAAAGCGTAGAGTTCATCCAAGTTGAGCCCGTCCAATCGGTTGATTAAGGATTCGATTGAATATTTTCGGAGTGCTGTGTACGGAGTCAGCGCTTGTTCCCTCAGTTCCCACCAACTCATTACGTTGGCTCGTTCGGTAGGACACAAAATCTCATGTTTCCGAACGCAGATGTAAACAGGCTGTCCGTCTTCCTGTAGCAAATTATCTTGGTCATCCAGTAGGCGACCGGTGACGGTTTCAGGGCGAACGTCGGTCACTTCCATGCGCCCGATTGTGGTGGTGACGCGGGGATTGGGTATTTCTACAAAGCTTGGTCGGGCGGGTTGCGATGGCTGCCCGTAATCTGCGAACATAGAGGAAATCTCCATTGTGAGTGCCGAACCCCGCCCCAGAAGATTGCGAGTCAGAGGGGGCGGGGTTTGGTTTTGGATGAATTTCCACATTGTACCCCTTCTGAGTCCCTGTGTATTCCCTCAGAGTGGAATATTGGGCAGGAGGGAGAATCCTTAAGGACTTAGGAACCCCTAAATCCTTGTAGGATAAGCAGTATAGGAATTGTGGAAATATTGAAAATGCCCGACAGTGATGCTCCTAAAATGGTACGCATAGATTTTTCCGTGCCTGCTCCGCTTTTAGAGCAAATGCAAGAATTAGCTAAGGATGAGGGTTGGAAACCTGCGGAATTGCACCGGATGCTTTGGGTACTCGGGTTTGCAGCGTATACCGAACAGAGCAACAAACGCTTGGTAAACGATCGGCTTAGGGCAAACAAGGCTAAGGATAAACTCGACACCTGAGCTGTTGAGGCAGTCAAAACGCCTCGAACGAGGTGACACCCAGAATTAAAGGTCTTCGTTACTGTTAAAAAGCTGCCAAGCATCGAGAAAATTACTGATTGACACTCCGGGCGCCTGAAGGCGCGAGGATTCTTGAGGAATTTCTACCTCAATTTCCCTATTTCTAGAGTTCCCAGACTCCTCACGTTTACTCAATTGAGCGTGAGGATATCTTCTGGGCGTTTAGGCGCGAACGCCCGGTTTCGCGGAGTCCCCGCGTACCAATTTCAAAGCCCGATCACGAATAGTTTTTGCTGCACCGATATCGGCGTGCTCGTGATATCCGCATTCAGCGCAAATGAACTTTTCGCCATCTCGATTAGACTTGTCGATATGACCGCAGTTCCGACATTCTTGGCTGGAGTGTTTGGGATTAATTTTGATTACGACCTTTCCTTGCTTTGCAGCCAGATACTCGATCTTCAAAATTAAGTCGGCCCAACCTGCGTCAGAGATAGAACGGTTTAAACCTTTCTTTCTTGATTGCCCATTTTTCAGGAATCTACCTGTTTTTTCGTCAACCTTCACTCGACATCGACGCATCATTCCCGAAATATTCAAGTCCTCCAGAGCAATCGCGTCAACGTTACGGAAAACTATTTTATTGGCAACCTTCCAGTGGTAAGCTTGACGCTTATCGCTAATCTTCTGGTGGAAAAGTCCTAGTTTCTTAGCTGCTTTCTTGGGGTTTTTGCTACTCTTGGCTTTTCGGCTAACTCGTCTCTGCCTAATTTTTAGAGTGCGCTTAGCTTTTTTTGTGGTTGAAAACTTGGGATTTTCAATTTGAGTTCCATCTGACAGATGAACTAATTTTGTAAGTCCCATATCGCAGCCAATTACTTTGACAACATCCTTAAGAGGTTTTGTCGTGTAATCGGGGACAGACTTGTCCTCAATGCGAACGGAGACATACCAGCCATTTTGTCGCTTCCTTACCGTACACGCTTTAACGGTAAATCCGTTGGGAATTGGGCGCGAGTTGTAAAAACGCATCCAACCTAACTTTGGTAATACCAATTCACTATGAAGCTGCACTTAATATAGCTTCAAGGATATAGTCCCAACCACAGAGAGATAAAACTTCTTCATTCGTGAGAGATTTGATAATTATATCTACCTGGTCTTTGAGTTTATCTAAACTCGAATAATTTTCCCACTTGAGGTCTTTTTTTGTATGTGACCACAATCTTTCAATCGGATTCAATTCCGGACTATAGGCAGGTAAATATATTGGCATTACATGGTCATGCCAGTCTAATAATAGAGCTTTATGAAAGCTACCATTATCCATTATAATTAGATTGAAATAGTCTGAGTATTTTTGGGCAAATCCATTTAAAAACTCTTGAAAGCAGTTGTAATTGAGCTGAGAAAATTCTTGATAATATTGTTCACCTGTTGATGGCTCTACAACTCCATAAACATAGAAGTTTCCTCGTCTCCATTGCTTTTGGCCAATGGGTTTTACCCCCTTTAATGTAATCATTCTGCCGGGCATAGTAATCAATCCAAATCTACTCTCGTCCTGACACCATATCCTTACAGGCTTGGATTTTCCGAAATATTTAATCATTACTTTGATGAGCTCACATAGTTTTTTTTTGAAGCTTGCCTGCACCTCTTCGTTCGCTTTGTTACTTTGGCGTCTTGGGACTTTCAGGTCAGCTTTCAATTTATAATGAACTAGGTCATGTACCACTTTATAGCTCACTTTAATTCCGCATTCTTTTTCGAGCCAGAGCTGTAATTTGCCCTAACTTGTTTCTCCCTGTGGTTCTTGCAGTTTTTTGATTAATTTTTCTCTGACGGACGGTGGTATATGTGGAGTCTTCCCGGGAGCTTTTTTAACTGTGAGCAATGAGGTAATTCCACCTTGTTTGTAAGCTCTTAACCAACGATATATTGTTGAAGAGTCTCGCTTCAGCATCGTGGCTAATTCTTCTCTTGTTTTGATTTTTTTGGTGGCAATCCAGTATAATAGCAGTAATTTTTCTTTACTTACTGCGGTTATAGCCCGTTCGAGTCGATGCTCTAGTTCCTCAACCGTTTCCTGGATTTCTACCTTAAATTTGTTGGCCATATTGGATATCCTCTACTTTTAGCATAAATTTAGTGTACCTTCATAGTGAATTGGTATAAGTAGATTTTACTGCCTTGTATTTTTACTCCCATCACGAATGTGAAGGAAGTAAAGTTGCTGCGGTTTTTGAATTTAGGAAAGCCACGCCCGTCGAAAAAATTCTTATAGGCAGTGTCCAGTCGTTTGACGTTTTGCTGTAAAACTGTCGAGTCTATCCCGGCAAACCAGGGCCTAGCTGCTTTTAATTCTGGCAATGCGGTAATTTGAATGTCGCCTGGGTTGCGTCGAGGGTTTTTAACTTTCCCCTCTTTGTCTGTTTTACCTATTTTCCAAGGTTCTCCAGTGGCACCGTTTTTACTGACACAACTGGTCAAGGGACAGGCTTCACCTTGCGTTCTAATGTCGCAATAGTTACCTTGAATGAATTGTTGACTATATTGAGTGATTCTGTCATTAAGACACCAGTTGAAGTGGCTTCGCAGCATATCTACCCAATTGGACATTTTTAATTTTTGTGTTTGATTTGGTCGCAACTTGTAGACATAGTTTGTTAACAAGTTCAACTCCTCCTTTTTTTGGGCTACTGTTAGTATACAGTGAAGTCCTTGCGTGTTTGTATCTTTTACATTTCTTCAACAAAGAGGGCTTAAGGCTTATACTTTTACTTGCAAAGCCGTCCTATAAGGACGGGGTTTTAAACCCATTTTTTTGATAAATTGCTTTATCCCTCCAAGTCAATCGCTTCATTGGCTAACTCCGCGTTTGCTACACTATGGGTGTTTTGTACCCATGCCGGGGCTGTAATATCGAGACTTCTCCGGCATAGATAATTTAGTTGCTCTCTAATTGCTGGTGGTATTTCCTAGTTTCCGAGATTCTACGCTTGAGGGTGTCTAATGCCCTCACCGCTGTCCAATTACCCCGATTAGCTAATTGGATATATTGCTGTATCAATTCTTCGGTGATTTGTTGGTCTAGCCACTGCACCAATTCTGCGGTTGCGAGGCGCGCTTGGGGATTGGTGTTGCCGAATATCTCGAACATTCCCAAACGCTGCATTTGCTCTAAGGTCATACTTTCCACCGCTTTCACGGCTTCTTCAAACTCTTGGGCGGTCAACTGGGACGGCTCATGGGGATGCTGCTGTAACAGGAAATAATCAATTTCTTTGTACGCGCCGACATACATTTTATGGCGAACAGTGTCGCATAAAATTGCGTGTTCGGGCAATTCATCATCAGAGCCTAAGTTGTAAGATTCTAAGTGGATTGCGAGAGTTATGTGTTCTATCAGTGGCGCATACACGGCGTAGTAGCTAAATGTAGCCATTGCTCTGCCATTACTCCATGTGGCTTTGCTTCCTTGGTAATAAAAAGCAAAGTATTGAGTGTTGTTGACTCCCACCATCCCCGGTAACATGGGTGGCATCGCTACGGGTAATTCGATGAAGTGTGTTCCTAACATGATTCCTCCTTGTTCAAGGAAAAGGGTATGGAAACGCTGGTTTTTTGCCCTTTCGTGTATTCAATATCTACCGTTGTTTCAGTCAATGCTCAACAACGAATTGCTCTTTATTTTGTTGTTATTTCATTTGAGTTCCCTCCCAGATATCGGGGTGTTTTAAATGTTTGAATCCATTGGGCATCAACACGAACCATCATTTCTGATGAATCATTTTTGATGGCATTCAGCCAAGGATTTTTCGCATCTCTCAGAATAAACTCTACTTTAATAGACTGCACGAACACTTCAGGCGGAACCCGATTAGCTTCAATCCATACCCCATCATCAAACGGGTTGATAGGATAAATCATTTTTTTGAAGTTATACACATTGTCGTGATAGCAGTAGGGATACTCATAGCGCGATACCATCCGATTGGAATGAGACATGGGATTGTACTTTCTCAATGAGAAAATCTGCATATTTTATGACTCCATTAATCCAAGAGTGTAGTAGTTATCTAACAATCGAGCGAAAGAAAACAGCCGTTAGATTGATAAGCCAAAGTTATCTTTAGTTCAAGCCCTTCTGTTCTCAAAACTTTTTCTGCCTCATCCAACAGCTCAAAAGAGTTGAACCAAACTTGAAGGATGCCCTCAAGTTTATGATGCTTTAAGGTGTATCCTCGTTCGTGATGGGAAGGGTGACGGCATCTCACGAAGCAAGCCGTTCTGAGGAATGTGTGAATGTTTCTGGTCATTTTTATGTGTTCTGTTATTCAAATAGGATGAGAGCGCTGCTTTCTTGGTTTTTCCCGTAGTCTGGGTCTACCTGCTTTCTCAACGCTTCAAACTCATCAAATAACTCACTCCGAACGTACTTGGTGTTGTTTCTAGAGCTTAGTTTGTAATAGGTGTGTTGCCATTCTGCAAAGGCATTCAATGATGCGCTGCTGTGCAGCAATCAATCGCAGTTGTTGAGGTGCTTGAACCCCCACTTTTCATCAGTCCATTCGGTGTTCGCATTATCCTTGCTATGCCAGCAAAGATACACCGCACCTGGGAATCCTTTGAGTAGCACTATTTCGTACAAATTCCAAGCTTCTGTGTAACGGTAGCAACTTTCTTCGTTGATGCACTCTCGGCCTTCATCTCAACCCATTTGAGTACAATCTAACCCTAAACAGCAGTGCATTGTGTACCTCTAACTTACTATTTTTTCTACACTAGCGACAGCTATCTCATTAAAATTAGTTTTGTTTTGAGGTTAACATTAAGCAGGAAATAGTCCTTTGTGAAAAGTGATTATTTCCTGCTTAATGGCAATCTATAGAACGCTCAAATGAGTGTCGCGTTATCCGAATTGTGCAACTTTCTGAGCTTCAATATCTCCCGCTTCCAAGGCTGGTCGGATGGCTGAATTATCGGGCGATACTTCAATGCGTTGAAACTGGGGAGGAAGTTGATTTACTTCACAAGTGAGTTTGAGGGGCAAAACTCCGCCATTGCTGCTAATAGTTAACTGAAAGCGGTGCAGACTTAGTTTTTTGACATTCTGAGATTCGAGACACTTTTTGAGCTGCGCTTTCATCCAATCCACTCGTTTTCTGTCGGTAGCTGCGAGTTTATTCAGGCGTTCTGCTTCAGATTTCCGCTGTTTGCTCAGGGCATGGCGGTTGGTAATGACAGCGCAGTAGTTATCAACTTTGGAAAGCCATTGCTCGTAGGTACTACCCCGTTGTTCTAAGAGTTGTTGCACCGCTACTTCTAATTCGGCTGTGATTTCTTCACCTTCGATGTTGTCGATTAGTTCATCCAAGTCCTCCAGTTCTACAGTGAGTAAATGCAATGACTTAGTGCGCCCTCGGTGAGCCTAACAGCGACTGGAAATTAGAGTACGTTGGTCTGGGTTCATGTGTTGCCATGCTTGCTGCACAATTGAGTCAGTTTCAGGAGTTTCGGGGGTGTCGTATTGTGCTTTTAGTTGAGCTTTGAGGGCGGTCAGTGCTTCTATTCCCTGCTCTGAGGTTGCTAGTAATTGAGCGCAAATAACATCCAATAAGGACGTATTGGGCGTATTAGCCGTAGATTCACTCGATGTGACTCTTGAGATGCGGGTAATTGTGTCTTCTTTCTGGGCATGTGTCGCAATTGTTCTAATTGTAATTTAGACCCATTGCGTTAGCCATTTTGTTTGAGTTATTTTAGTTATTAATTTTATCAATTATTAGCTATTAGTAAGACGTTATTTTTATAAAACTTTAAATAAGGAAGTGGCCCCGTCTGTACCCGCCATTTGGAGGGGGCTATTTTAACTATCTAAAACCACCGGATTTGGTGAGGTCAGACTTAAACTAAAGCCAATACTATTATTTTATAACGTAATAAAAGCCAGCGTTTATGAAGAAAAAATCCTCAATACCAGATGCGATTCTGGCTATAGATTTTGGCGGCTTATCTACTAGAGTTTTCTGCCAAAGCTCGCAAGCAGGCAGTAAAGCAAGCTCCTTTGTAATGGAATCGCAGGTGGGGCCAGTGAGCCAAGACATAGCCAATTGTTTCACACAACCCAACCTCGCATCAGCATCTCCCGAAAATATTGCTTGGGTGGCAATTGGTAATGAATGCCGAGCCGTTGGCTACCTGGCAGCAGCGCAATTCAATGCTCACATCGGTTTGGCGGGACTGAAGTACAGTAGCGCTTTGTACAAAGCTCTAGCAGCTTTGTGGGTAGTGTCGCGGAAGTTAGATTTAGGCAATCAATTTAGCGCTGCGATCTCCGTTTTCTTGCCCCCAGGCGAGTTTAATGACTCCAAGCAATTTTTTGAGCTATTAAGTCAATACTCTGCTTCATTTGAAACACCCACCGGCAAGCTATCCGTCACCCTGGACAAAACCCAAGCTTTGCAAGAAGGTGGCGGCATTGCTTTGATCCACAACAGTAATTTAGGTTCAGCCTTCAAGCAGCGGGTAACTGCCTTTGTTATGGTAGGATTTCGCAATGCTTCGGTAATAGTTTCGGCACGCGGTGCTGTCGGTAAGGGCAAAACTTCAGACTTAGGAATGGTAAGGTTGGTGGATCTAGTTCAAGAGCGAACCTCTAACTACGATGCTTCCCGTTTGGCTTTATCAATCGCTCAAGCGGGCGTAAGCTACAACCGCCCTTACTTTTACCGAATTGCTCGGAATCGAGAGGAAACAGCTAAAGATCGAGAAGTTGACCAATTGATTGAAGCAGTCAAGCTGTCTCGCTTCGACTACGCTCGAATGCTATCTCATTGGATTAATGAAGTGCTGCAGCCCGATTTAGATGAAATTGTATTTTGCGGGGGGACTTCTGAATATATGAAGCCAGAACTGCGAAATCAGTTTTCTCATTATTCGCTATCTTGGCACGCAGGTATAACAGTGCCAAAAACGCTCGACCCTGATGGTTTAGGTTGCCGCATCGCTGATGTTTACGGACTATTTTCTTACTTCAAATCTCAGTTTGAGGTACTGAGGCAAAGGTCTGTTGCGGCAACTTCTCAGAGGGCAGAAGATACAACTTCCAGTTCAGGAGATGCTCCAGTCCCTACGACTGATATACAGAGTGTAAAAGAATGTGCTGAACAATCTACAACGCCAAAATCTGAACAATCTACCAAGCCAAAATCTGAACAACCTACTCACCCCAAATCCGAGCCACCTACTAAATTAAAACTTGAGCAATTTACTCACGCTAAATCGGAGCGATCTACTGAACAAAAATTTGAGGAATCTACTGAACAAAAGACTGAAGATATTACTGAACAAAAAATTGAGGAACCCGCTGAACAAAAAATTGAGGAACCCACTGAACAAAAGACTGAAGATATTACTGAACAAAACACTGAAATTTTCGCTCAACAAAAGGCTGATTCAAGTATCAAACATAGCTGCTTAGATGATTCTAATAAATTGAGTGATGAGTCGTCGTCCAATACAGAACCTTCATTAGAGGAATCAGAAGCAAACTTAGATGCAGCTCTCTTATTGGGAGGACCCTACCGAAGTGCTGGAAAGAAGGTGAGGAATTATGCCTAGAAAACGTTACAAGGAATTTTGCTGGCGCTGTCAAGTTTTGCCAGATTCCGAAGACGCTATCTTGCTGTCTTACCTACAAAATCATCCTTTTTTTAGCTTCAAAGAAACGATTTTACCTCTGATCAAAGCGCGGTGGCTGTTAGCAGCTTTACGCAATAGCGGTAGTCATTCTAGCCCAGACTTAGAGTATTTGAGGCGAGAAAGCATTAATTTTTTGCTCAGGCAGATAGATGAAGTTTGCCGAGATGCGGGATTTAACTGTACCGAGTTAGGAGCAATTGCCCCTGGTATTTCTTCGGGTTTAATTCCTTTAGCTACTTTCCCTCACTTATCGAATTCAGGTGCATCTATTGCTACGGAATTAACGGCCCTTGAGAGTTCAAATCCCGCAAGTTTGCCCGAAGAAAAAGAACCAGAGGAATTTTCGGGAGAAGTTGAGTTTGAAAACAGCGCATTTAACTTAGCTGGTTTCGATCCAGCAATGGTCGGGCCTAGCTTTAGTTAAAAATTATTAAGTCTTAAATAGACATCCAGCAAGGAGGAATGAAATGACTAACATGATTCACTTGGTTGACGGCGAGAAAGGTGGCGTTGGCAAGTCGATGCTAACTCGGATTCTGGTTGAATTCAATCAGAAGTATGAACTGCTGTACACGTTAATTGATGGTGATTTTCAAAATCCTGACGTGCAGCAGCGCTATCCTGAACACAATGCAAAAATCGTAGCTTTAGTTGAAGATGAAGAGAAGTTTTTCGATATCGATATTATTTTTGAAACAGCAGTAGAAACTCCTGTGATTGTCAATTTACCCGCTCGGGTTTACAGCATTATCAACAAATGGATTGACGAAGCTAATTTAACCTCTCCTGATTTTAAAGAGCAGTCAGGAGTTGATGTATGCAAGTGGTTTATTTGCGGTGGCACGACGGACAGCATTGAAATGTTTATTGACTCTTTCAACTACTTTGAAGGTCAGCTAAATCACATTTTTGTCCGCAATTTTGGAGTTTGCAAAGATTGGTCGCACGTACAAAGCCATAAGGAAATGAACAAGCTCATTAATAATTACCGAATTCCTGTCGTAGATTTGCCGGCTCTGAGTGCAAGAGAGCGCAAGTTTATTGATACGAAGAGATTGTCCTTTTCTCAAGCAATGAAACACTCTGAATTCTTCTTGATTAGTCAACAGCGATTGCATACTTTTCTGGAAGACTGTTTCCGTCTGATAGAAGATGTAGGTTTGTTTAACAACGCGCCCAATCGCCATAAAAAAGAAGTTATCGCTCCCTATGAACGAAAAAAAGATGAGGAAATGCCACCAGAGAATAAACCACAAATTTAGGAACAGGTTGTCAACTTTATTGGACGGACAAAATATGTGAGTTCAGACTAGATACTGCGCGAGTCTGGACAGCATAAAGATTGGGATTTTGATTAAGTAGGAGGCTGAATGTCCGATCGACTTTTAGAAGAACTTTCCTCCGTTGACTCTCAAGAGTTTGGCGAGATATTGGAAACGCCAAGGGGACAGGGCAGACTTAATAATACCAAAAATAATTCCCTACAATTCGCTGAAAATTCGCAAAGTTTGGCTAATTATCCAGATACATTCCCAGAAGATGCAGTAGAAGAAAAGTTGAAATCAGATGGGAGTAAGCTAAATGAAGAGGAGTTTTGGGAACTCATAGACGATGATTCTAGGGAAAGAGAAGCTCTGAACCGAGATCCTTTATCTGCCCCTCCCATGTACGAGAGAGATACTGAGTCACTAATCAGCCAGGTACTCAAGAGCAAAGACTCCAAATTTCGCTCTCACGTCATTCAGACAGCCTACCGATACGGTCTCAATAAAAATGACCCGCTTTTTATCGTATTGCTGGCTACAGGTCAACTCGAACTACTGTTAGAAAAAAAACCGCAAGAAATTGACCAGTTTTTCAAGAATTGGCAATCTAAATGGCAAGGTGATTTGAAAGATTCTCAAGCTGTCATCTCTCAAGAATTGGAACAAGTTCGCCAGCTTACTGAAAATTGGGAAAAAGAAAGCAGAGAGTTTTTAGAACGGCAGGGAAAAGCGGCTGTTAAGGTGCAACATCGCCACATTTCCAACTCAGTTTACACTCTAGTGCGACAAGCAGCTTTAGAGAAAGTTGCTCACGATATTTGGTCGGTGATTTTTGGGAGCGGGGTAGTGTTAGGGGCAATGGCTATCGGCGCGTTTATCGGGTTAGCGGTGCCCCGGTTCATTCCACCGCCAGAACTCGACCCAAAAGGGCCGCGTCAGCTCACTTTAGAACAAGCCGTAGCGCTCGAATGGGGGCTGAGCAAAGAGGGTCAGTTTGCTCGCCTGAACGCGGATACAATTCAGTGGGCAACAAGCAATGAAGGGAAATATGCTCGCCAATTTATGAGCTGGAATCAAGCTTTGTTGAGCGAGAAAGGTGGCAAAAAATTGTGTGAAACTGAGATAAATCGATTGGGGGTGACGCTGACAGTAGAGGGTAAACCTGCACAAAAAGGTTTTTGTACTTTGTGGATTCGCTCTCCTCAAGAACGAAAGTTTGTTCCTTGATGACAAATACTAAAATCGAGAATGGGATGTAAATAAGTTAGCTTAACAGGAGAAATTTATGATTGCAAATTTGAACAATCAGCCGTTACCGGACAAAAATCAGAAGCAAGTGCAGTCGCCAATCTCGGGTGTTTTAGTTGCACTAGACGACCCATTCGATAAGATGGTTTGGGATTACTGTTTGAGTCAAACATACCCAATATCGGAACAGATTAAGATTGTGCTGAGTGCTTCCTGGGGGCCGTTTGCTGCTAAAAATGCTAGCAAGTCTCCCGAGCGAGTGCGAGCGATCGCTTGTTATTCATTGCGACAATTAGCAGCTCAACAAAAATTGATTGAATCTGTGTTTGAAGTATCAAGTGAATCAACTAAAATTTCCGAAGTTATTGCTGTTCTCAAAAGAGAGAATAGTTGTGAGGCACTCAATCAAGCTTGTGTCTGTTCTCAATTTGTTCTAAATACTGCAATTCGGTAGTAGTAAGAGCCGTTGTTCTTTCTAACAAGTTCAGAATTTCGACTTCAAACGGATCTAGATTTCCTAATTGGTGAAGTCGGTCAGTGCGATCGCAAATTTCTTGAAGTCCTGGTTGATTTTCGAGCGGTACAGCAGTAAGAGCCGAGTGTTTGAAGGTGTACAAGTGCATAGTAACGGTGGGGATGTGTCGCATCCACACAGTGGCGGTTTTCTCCCCGACTGAGGAAATGCGCCCTAACCTGCCGTTAACATCTTCGCGATCTGGCGCATACACTTCTACTAAGGAACCAATTTTGAGCGTTAGGTGGTGAGCCAGAGGCGGTTTATCTTCTGACTTGACGGCAAGCGATCGCCCCTGTAAAGTTTTGGCAACTTTAGTTGGGCGGCTCTTAACCTCAGCGGCTAAGGCAATAACTTCTTTTTTGGTCAGTCCAGCAGAGCGGTTAAGAATCTTCCACTTCACTTCGTCTCCTCCAATAGAACTGAGAGCATCCACAGCTCGAGTAAACTTGGCATCCCGGTAAATCGTTCGGGGGGAAGCTTTGAACCGTTCTCCCAACTCTCGTGCTGTTTTGTCTGTCAAGCTGCCATTTTGACAGCTTGCTCCTTCTGGCACTGTTTTGTCTGTCAAGTGGTCATTTTGACAGCTTGCTCCTTCTGGCACTGTTTTGTCTGTCAAGTGGTCATTTTGACAGCTTGCTCCTTCTGGCACTGTTTTGTCTGTCAAGTGGTCATTTTGACAGCTTGCTCCTTCTGGCACTGTTTTGTCTGTCAAGTGGTCATTTTGACAGCTTGCTCCTTCTGGCACT
>NZ_JAUBVK010000057.1:3876-13707 GCF_036705795.1 Microcoleus sp. ARI1-B5 | reverse complement strand
TGGTTCGATCGCCTCCAATTCTCCCTCTGTTTGGGGAGTTAAACTTTCTGTTTCTTCTCCGATTAATTCTGGCTGTATTGTTCCTGTTTCTGGAGATAATTCTGGACAGGTTTTAGCTTGGATTAAGTTGGGCGAAGTAGGTGCGACCGCCTCCCCTTCTCTCTCTGTTTGGGGAGTTAAACTTTCTGTTTCTTCTCCGATTAATTCTAGCTGTATTGTTCCTGTTTCTTGAGATAATTCGGGAGAGTTTTTAGATTGGATTAAGTTGGGCGAAGTAGGTGCGACCGCCCCCTCTTCTCCATCAGTTTTAGCAGTTAAACCTTCTGTTTGTTCTCCAATTAATTCGGGCTCTAACAATCCAATTTTTTGATATAATTCAGGCTCATATTTAGCTGGGATTAAATTGGGAGAACTTGGTTCGATCGCATCTACCTCTCCCTTATTAGTAGTAGATGAAGCAGGCGATTTTTCTGTATGTAAATTTAGCTTGGCCGAAACCCTTGTTTGCGCTTGTGGTAAAGGTTCAGTTATAAATTGAGAGTTTAACTGATTGTTGAAACCTAGAGAACTAGCGTTAAATCTGCCGATATGAGGTAACTCTAAAGATGCGGAATCAGAGATATTATTGACAGGTGTTGCCGAAATTGTTGGCGATACGTTGTTGGATATATCCACCGTATCCGCTGGCATCGAATTAGAAAAACTCGATGTTTCTCCAGAATTAGCAACTCGATTTTCATAACTAGATGTACTTGGCCTTTGTGTAAATTGAGGCAAGTCTGATAAACTCGAAATATCACAAGCAGATTCTTCAACTAAAGGCTTAGAAAATCCTAACGGTTTAAGTTGAGCGATGTTATTAGTCGCAGCGCTAGCATTATTCAATGCTGCGGGATTTGGAGGTAAAGGCTCTTTTTCGGATCGATAATTTGTAATAGATTCCCCGACAAACTCTTGTGGGGTAGTTGTCTCGCCTGCGTTTGAGTTAAAATTGGTTCGAGTTATAATAGGTAATTGGCCATCAGAAAACTGAGGAATTTCTCCAGCAAAATTTCCCCCATCTTCTCCTACTTGCATCCCCGCATCTAATTGCCAGTTGCCAATTTCCCAATCTTCATTTACCTCCTGTAATGGCTGAATCACAGAATTAGCCAATGGCTGCAAGCTTTGTCCTAGTGGAGTGAAAGACTGACATAAAGGTGATAGCGTTCGCAGGGGTTTAAAGTTATGTCCCAGAGAAGTGGGTCTAATTAAAGAATCTTTCAAACCTAGAGGCTTTAAAGTCATAATAATTGCCTAAGAGCGAATTTGTTCAGCCATTTGCTATAAAAAATAACCCGATGGATGGCGTCCGGGGCGGAGTTTTATCGCACCTCCTCCTTCTGCTTTTACTATTTTCAATCCTTCATAAGCTAGGGTCAATTCTTCGATCGCCACCGTGTTAGAGTTGGCTTGGAGTGATGGCGCTTTCCAACCGATTGGAACGGCTGCTACTAACGTCCAGCATTGCATGGTTTCCCCTGCTTGGTTGAAGAGCAAAATATTCACATTGCGCCGTTCTTTTTTGCTGCCGCTTAAGGTATTAGTTACCCAATCCCAAAAAACAAAATCATCGGTAATACCGCGTTTTAGAGTGACATCTGAGAACTCAGCTTGACCTAAAATAATCCGCTGTTGGTCGTTGACACCACCTTCAAAATAAGTTTCTTTTTTGATTTTGACTCCCAATCCCGAACACTCGCTAAACGAAGCCGTAATATTACTTTCCATTTCCACGTAAAAGCGATTTGCAGTTACGTAGTTCAGTTCGTGCGTGACTTGACCGTTTTTAGACATCAGATTGTCCTCCTGTAGTTTCCAGCGCGATCGCGCGTATTTCTCAACTCTTCCAGCATCAATTCATAAACTATATCGCTCAATTTTCGCAGCAATATTGGATCTAAAATAACTTTATCAATTAACACAGCCATTTCATCTTGTTTCCTTGCATTCATCCTTTAATTCCTCTTAGCTAAAGTTCGCAGTGGCACAAGTCCTGCTTCGCTCAGCAAACGTTGTCCCTCATCTGTTTTTAGCAGTTCTACAAATTTTTTCCCTGCCATCGATCGCGCCTCATCTTTAGGATAAACTACTACCAAACGGTAGATGAACGGATACCTACCAGACTTGAATGCTTCAACATCAGGCCAATAACTCCCTTTATCATTGCATAAATCGGTCGTCGGTTCGATCGGTTTTACTTGGTTGTCAATCTGTTGAACTAACGGCTGAACTTCTTGACCTTTTTCTCCTACAGCCAAGGGATAAACCGCGCATTGGTTAAACACGCGACTGAGCAAACCAAAACCAACTCCCACCCTTTGCTCCTGCTCGAAATCTTTGAGTATTTCTCCTAAAATATAACTTTCATCTATTGGTTTGTCATTGATTGGCGGTCGCGCATCTCCCATCATTTTTTTAGGCAAATTTGTAAACTCTTGAGGTGGATCTCCTTGAAACACTAAATCTTCAACAAGTTTAACAGCCTGAAGATTATCAAAAGGCATATAAAGTTTGATGTTGCGATCGATCCCTTCGGGAGGTGACCAATCGGTGAGTTTTTCTGTTTTGTAAATTTCTCGTAATTGGTCGAGCGTAATTTTGCCGTTCAAGGCATTCGGAATGCTCTGGTGTCTTTTGTTATCGCTGAAAGCTACAAATACTACCAATCCATCATAAGCAACTTCAACCTGCTCCATGTCATCGGGTAAGTCTTCGATATAAGTAGTCAGGGCAAAGTTTGCTCTCCTCAATCTCATCGCTTTTATTAGGTTGGCGTCTGAAATATTGAGCCTATAATTTTCTAATCTCGGATCGCGAATTTTTAACTCTTCAGCAAGCGTTTTATTATAAGAAACCAAACTAACTGTATTGAGGATATAACTCCAAATTCCCTCATCCTCGGTGATGTACGCAAACTCTCCAGTTGGAACTCCCTCGATTTTTAAAAGACAGCAGGGTTCGGAAGAATTAAAAACAGGCATTTTAATTTGAGGCGAAACTTGAATAAATCTGACAATAATTTGCCACAACAAGCTCGCCAGTAAACTTAAGAGAAGAATTGTTAAGAGCAGCGGAACAACCGAAGTTTTACGGCTATTTTCTGTAGCTTCATCTGGTTCTGTTACCTCATGAACTGGCGCTTCAACTTCGATCGGCATCGGCGCTAAAAGTGCTTGCTTTGCTTCAAAAGCTGTTTTAAATGGCTGGTCAATTCCTAACAGACGGCGGATGAATTTCTTTAGTCTAACATCTTTAAATTCCGGCGACCAATCTTGTTCGACTTTGGGGTTAAGCGGTTGAGCGGTATCGGGGTCTATTGTTTTTCCCGACAACAAGTAAAAACTTACATATCCCAGATCGATTAAATCTTGTTTGGGCGAGCGATCGCTAATTTTAGCAGTGGGTGGTTTAAACAAATCTTCCCAGAGGGCTAAATCGGCTGCGTAGATAAAAAATTGCGGTCGATCTAAGGCAGAGGGCTGACTTTTAATCTCAATTAAAAGGCTATCAAGACTGAGATTGCCGTGGGGCAAACCTTGCTCGAATTCGTCATCAAAAGTTCGTAGCCTGTAATTGTGGAGAAACCAAAGTGTTTGCAGCACTTGAGACAAAACTTCGCGCACCTGCTGGGAATTCATAGCACCCTTTTCCCGCAGATACTCTCTTAAAGTTAAGCTATTCTCAATCGGTGGCTCGAAAATTAGGTAGCAGCGTTTTTCATTGCTAGGCGCGATCGCATCCCAAAAACCAATTAAGCGAAAATCTTGCCCTCCTCCATTCTTGAGGTTCAAACTCGCTAGCTTTTCAAACTTTTGTTTTCGCTCTTCTGCTTCTTTTTGATTAAAATCTCCGTCGGGTAACAGATATTCTTTTATCAGAATTGGCTTGTTATTCACAACCATAACTCCTCGATACAGCCGCACCCTTCCTCCATCTTCTAAAAATCCTTCAACTCGATATCTGCCGCGACGCCCTCCGATAATTTCTCGATCGTTTGGCAAAATAGGTATAGTTTCTGCACTGCGAGATCTTTTTCCGGCTAACCGATTTACCGCTGCGATCGTTACTGCATTCGCTATTTCGCTTAAACTACCATTTGCTACTTTCACTTGGGATGTTCTAGCATGAGATTCCGATCGGCTCTCTTGCGGGATAGGCATACTGCCTGCATTTGAGTTTCTTCCTTGGAGATGTCCGTTAGAGCCACTGACAGAATTGTCCCGCGTTTCAGTCTTTTTACCAATAGGAATTTCAGCTTTTTCATATTCTTCTTGAGCGCGGCGCATCGCTATCCGAGACAGGTTTTGGAATGGATAGCGAATAAAGTTTGCTACTTCCCTAAAGTTACTTCCAACAGAATTTACTAAATCGGCGAGTCTCACTGCATTCCTCTCTGATTGTATATAACTAATACGCAGAACTTATAATAACTTAAACCCAAGCGAGCGAATTAATAATTGATAGCTGGTAACTGATATTGTGTCCGCTCGATCGAACGCGATCGGTAAGGTTTGTAGTGAGGACTTCAGTCCTTTCTCAGAAGCGGACTCCCTTCCGCACTACAAACTGAATTAATAATTGATAACTGGTAACTGATATTTTGTCCGCTCGATCGACCGCCATCGGTAAGGTTTGTAGTGAGGATTTCAGTCCTTTCTAAGAAGCGGACTCCCTTCCGCACTACAAACTGTTTTATTGCGAGCAATCGATCGAACAATATCTAACTGGTAATTGCTAATTGTTAATTAGAAGGTTTTTTAGGTTCTTTTGACTCTACATCCTCTTCCAACTCATTAATGCGGCGGTAAAATTGGTACAAATAATTTAAGTCGCAAGCAAAAAGATCCTCAATTACCGCTGGAGTTACTTCTTCTAACGCACCCAATCTAGTTATCACCCTCGATAAAATAATCACCGTAGAATAGGCAGGATTAGACTTAACGCGGGGGTCGCGCAATGGCAAAATTTCATCGATCGCTTTTGCCAAACGCATCACACCTTTGCGGTGTAAATTTCCCTCTGCATCTAAGAACCCCTTGGGCAAAGTAAATTCAAACTCGGTTTGAAACATCTTGAGACATTACGGCTTATTGTTGCCGAGCAAACATTTCTACAGCAATTTCCATTTCTTCAATTTCCAAATCCCCACCAGCAGAACTTAAATCGGCAGCAATATAACTCACAGGCCAAGCTCCTAGAAACTGAAATATTGCCTGTGCTTGGCCTGCTTGGTCGTAAATAGTTAAAGAACCATCTCGACGTTGTTTAGCCCAATTTCCCTCTTGAACTGCTTCAAACCACTTCCACAAAGTTGTAGATTTAGTCATGCCGCGACGCAGGGTTATATTGTTAGTTTTAACATTCCCAGGAACCTTGGTGCGAACAACCTGACCCATTTTCGCCGCACCCCAACGCTGGGGCGTAACCTCGCAAACTTCGATCGCATCTTGAGTGCGTTTAAACCCTTTGCAATCCAGAAAATAAGCATCAACTGGTTCTTGGCTGCCCTCTAGTTTTAATTCGATATAAAACCGACAATTTGTGAGGATTTCGGGAAAATCGTTAATCAGGTTTGCCATTTTATCTCCGGGCTAATTTCAGATTGTCGATCGATCGCAGTTTGCAGTGAGGACGAAAGTCCTCACTACAAACTAATTTTATTGCGGTCGATCGATCGGACATGATATTACCTACTGCACTCGTTTGATATCTTCGTGGACTAGAGTGATGGTTTCATTAGCCACATCATTGGCACCAGCTTCTAGTTTTGGCCCTTCGTACTTAGTAGGATAAGCATTTTGCAACTCCCAACGCGCTTTCATCTCTCCCGCTTGGTCGTAAACGGTGACGGAAGCCGCTTTCCGATTTGAGGACCAGTCTGACTTGCCGCCAGCATTTTTGTTGCAATCTTCGTACCATTTATAAAGGTCTTTGTTGGTAGTAGCAACAACTTTGACAACAACCGGAGTATATTTGACGCGGGTGGGAGCAGCTTGACGCAAGTTCATCGCGTTTTTACCCGAACCCATTACCTTGTCACCCCCGGCGGCTGGACTTTCAGCACTTAAACCGGAGACTTCCAAAATTTGCTTATCTGTCAAACCGTCAGCTTCAAAATAAAACCTACAACTGACTAATAATTCATCGTTTCCTGCTGCCATAATTCAACTCCTTGTGATTTGGTAACTGACAATAAGTAAGGTTTGTAGTGTGGACTTTAGTCCGCAAGATGGAGCGGACTAAAGTCCACACTACAAACATTTTTGATTGCTGGTAATCGACCCAACATGAGATCACTGGTCGTCCTGGGCGTTCCACTGGCTGATGCGGAAGATGACAAATTCTGCCGGTCGGACCGGGCAAACGCCAACTTCAATATACAACCGACCTAGAATCATCGTTTCAGGGGGGTTGATTTCTTCATCGCACTTGACATAAAACGCTTGTTCGGGGCTGGCACCAAACAATGCACCTTCCCGCCAGAGGCGTTCCAAAAAGTTGCTAACTGTCCGCCGTACCCTCGCCCATAAATCTTGGTCGTTTGGCTCGAATACAACCCATTGAGTGCCTAATTCAATGGATTTATTGATATAGCTCATCAAGCGACGGACGCTGATGTAACGCCATTCGGTTTTTTCCGGTTCTACTAAGGTTCTCGCGCCCCAAATCTTAATGCCTCGATTTGGAAACGTGCGGACGCAATTAATCCCTTTGGGGTTCAATAATTCTTGTTCGCGGAAGTTGCAATCGTAAGATAATCCGATGACGCCGCGCGGAGTTTCGTTCGCCGGTGCTTTGTAGACGCCCCGCGTTTCATCTGTGCGCGACCACACGCCCATCATGTGACCGGAAGGCGGGATTAAAATCGGTTTTCCAGCGTTGCGGGGATTGGGTACTTTAATCCAGGGATAGTAAAGCGCGGCAAACATGGAACGCCGACTAAATTCGTTATCCAACCAATTAGTTACTTGTTGCGGCTTGATGCAGTCATGGGGCGTATCTAAAACCACCATGCGGTTGGGCGGATTGGGTGCGGCGTTTTCGCACAGACTTACCATCAAATCCATCAGTCCGTGCAGTTGGTCGCGATCGATTAAACCTTGTTTGTGCGCCAGCATTAAATCCGGACAGGCGACAATCGTGATTTCGTCAATCTCGAACAGCCCTTGTATGCCAGATCGATCGTCGCGCACCCCTTGCACGTATCCGTACAAGTTTTCCTGCGTCGGTAAAAGAGGGGGAGGGCTGACTTCATATTGACCGTCTAGGGGGCGGCGGGTGAGGGGTAGTCCGCGTTGAGTCAGGTCTAGGACGGTGACGAACTGGGATGCTTCTTGGAGTTTGGTGACAGCATAGTCTCCCACCTCTGGTTGCACGTTCCGATCCATTGTCAGGTTTTCGTGCCTTTCGAGTTCTTGCCCTTCGCGCTTGATGACTACGGTGAAGAATTCAGCGGGGACAGGGGCTGGGGTGTTTGGATCTTCCGGGTACGCTCTCGGCTCGCTAGGCCAAATTTCTACGTTGACTGCGCTGGGATCTGTTTCTTCTTCTCCCTGCTTGAGGATAAATTGCAAAGACTCGCGTTTGGCGGATGTTTTGATCGTCAGCGCGGTTGATTCTGGGCCTGGTTGGGTGGTACTTTCTGCGGGTTTGGGGAGTTGGGTACCGATGCTAACAATCCAACACCTCGCGCCTCCGTTTAAGAACCAACCGTTAACGGCAAAGGGTAAATAGGCACCGAAGTCTGTGAATCCATCGGAGTTTTCTTTAGCAAAGTATTCTAAATATTGATTCCAACTGGTGACTAACATCGGTTTGCCGATTTCCGCGCCATTGCGAATCGCTTCGGTAAAGCCAATAAAGCCACCGATATTCGTTTGTACGCCTTCTATCGGGCGACTGCCTCGATCGATTTCTTCGACGTATACACCAGGAGCAAAGTAATCAAGTCTTGCCATATATCTCTCCTTAGATGGAAAAAGTGACCCGTTGTTGCGTACCGCGTTTGTTTATTATTGCGTACCAGTTATCTCGATCGCTCGTTTCGATCTGGTGACTTGCTCGTTCAAATTTTCATATGTAAATTTCACGAAGTTGCATCGCCCACCACTTCTTGTTAATAACTCGTCGCTGTTAATGGTTAAGTTGACCTTGTTTTTACGATCGCGTTCTCAGTATTTGCTATGTTGAATTTGTGCCATTTTTTAGCTTAGCTAAAATGGCTAATGGATCGATATAGTTTGTAGTTCCATTTCGGAGCGATCGCAGACATCACGCCGCCACCTACTAAGGTTGCAAGCAACGCCATGAAGCACCCAATTGTGTCGGGAACACCGGCGTCCACCGCTTCGGATCTACTACCAGGCACCCTCTATTTCTTGCCAAACTCTTTTTTACCAACCGCTTTAGAACCACTTGGTTGTTTAATTTGACAGAGTTTCTGCCTTCTATATGGCGTGATGGTTAAAATTGACAATTACTATTCCAGTGTCGGTTTGCCTTGCTGGATTGGGTAACTTGCCGCTTTTCCACCACTGCCGCGCGGTTTTGTAGCTGATTTTTAAATGCTTGGCATAATTAGGTAGCTTCACGCCTGTTATTATAGACCATTTTTAGATATTTCCTCTATTAATTAAGTAAAGTTTTGTTATACTACACCCAGCGTAATTTGTGTTTTTCATGAATAAAAATTCGTCAATATTTAAATGCCACATCGATTAACCACGAGAGAAAATGAGTAACTATCTGGCGATCGCCACCGTCACAGCCACGCTGGCAAGGCTTTTGCAATCAGCGATCCAACTCGATGTACCGGGAGCCAAAGTTACCACAGTGCGCCCCGAAGCAAATGGGGGCAAGACACCAGAAGTAGGAGTGAATATTTATCTGTATCAAGCGACACCAAATCCTGCTTGGCGGAATTACGACTTACGCAACCGCCGCCCCAAGGGAGAATTAATCAAACACGCTCAAGCGGGATTAGATTTGTTTTACATCCTGACTTTTTACGGCAATGACATAGAGTTGGAACCCCAACGTTTGCTCGGTAGCGCCGTGCGTACCATTGTTGACAACCCGATATTGACGCCGGAGATGATTCGGGCGACGCTGAATCACTCGAATTTTAGTTATTTGGCAGATTCTACTTTGGAACAGCAAGTCGAGCGGGTGACGATCGTTCCCAGCCAGATGAATACAGAGGAACTGTCGAAAATTTGGTCGGTGTTTTTCCAGACACCCTACGTGCTATCTTTTGCTTGCCAAGGCGGGGCAGTTTTGATTGAAGGCAACAGACAAAGCGGCAGAGCCTTGCCAGTAAGGAGCGTGCAATTTTATACAACGCCCAGCCAGCCGGTAGTTGACCAAGCGATCGCCGAAGCGGGGGCAAATCAACCGATTGTAGCGGATAGTATATTGATGGTTCGGGGCAAGCGATTGAAGGCCGATCGAGCACAGGTGAGAATCGGCGAGGCGAGGGTAACGCCACAAGAGGTGAGCGAAAAAGAGATCCGGTTGACTTTATCCTCGCTACCGGAAGAAGAATTCAAAAGTTTGCGGGCGGGCTTGCAGCAGTTGTGGGTGCTGCATCCAGCCGTGAAACTCACGTCCCCCAAGCCCGATCGAACGGTGGCGTCAGAGTCCGATCGAACAATGGCGTCAGAGTCCGATCGAACGGTAGCGTCAGAGTCCGATCGAACGGCGGCGTCACAGCCCGATCGAACGGTAGCGTCAGAGTCCGATCGAACGGCGGCGTCACAGCCCGATCGAACGGTAGCGTCAGAGTCCGAT
>NZ_JAUBVK010000057.1:0-3776 GCF_036705795.1 Microcoleus sp. ARI1-B5 | reverse complement strand
CGAACAATGGCGTCAGAGTCCGATCGAACGATGGCGTCAGAGCCCGATCGAACGATAGCGTCGAACGCGATCCCGTTTGTCTTGTGTCCGCAGATCGATAAAGAAAAGCTAGAGGTATTGGATTTATGGGAGAAAGAGGAAGATCTGTATGAGGCCCAATTGCAGGTGGAAGTTGATTTAACCGTTGGCAGCCAGCAGCGGGCGCTATTATTTTTGAACGAGCGATCGAATAACAATCCGGTGGGTTACATTTTTGCCGCCAAACCCCGCGATGAGGATACTAAAGTGGTGGTGTTTCCGATTTTGGATGTAAAGGCGGGAGAATATTTGGTAAGGGTGCAGATTGATGGTGCGGAGAATCCCCTCGAAGTGGATGGGGATAATGGGTATGTTGGTCCCTCAGTTGCGATCGGGTGACATCCTCCTAACGCTAATTTCTCCGGAAATATAGGGTGGATTTCTCAACTCAACTCCAAACTTACATATTATTTTCGGTCAATTACCTGCGGGAGACGGTTTGTAGTAGGGAATGCGCGTACTCTGAAACTGCGGACTAAAGTCCGCACTACAAACTTAGTTATTGCGGTCGATCGAGCGGACATTTCGATCGAGCTTTCACCTACAAGTACGAAAGATACTGAAATGAACGTTAAACAAAGCAGTCAATGGCAGGATGCCAATATTAGATACCTGATGGCATCGATCGCATTAATCGAGCAAATATTATCAAGTTATATTGCTGAACCGGAAAATTGCTTATCCTCGTTAAAGGTAGAACAAGCTAGATTGGAACTGAGGGCTGTGGCGTCAGCAATGCCCGCTCCACCAGCATTACAAGAACTAACAATTGGATTCAATTTATCGGATTTTGAGCGAGATGTACTGCTGTTATGTGCGGGCATGGAATTACAGCAAAACTTTGATGCTTTGTGCGCCGATGCTCAGGGAGATGGGCAGCTAAATTATCCTACTTTTAATCTGGCCATGTCAGCTTTGGCTGTACCTCATTGGAATGCTATTTCTCCCGATCGTCCGTTACGCCGCTGGCAGTTGATTGAAGTTGGGCGCGGTAAAACTATTACCCGTAGCGCGTTGAGAATTAACGAGCGAATTTTACACTATTTAATGGGAGTAGATTGTTTGGATGAAGCATTTAAAGGTACGATCGAGCCAGTATCTCTTAGTGGAGAAATGGTGCGATCGCCCAGCCTGTCATTAAGCGGCTCCCACTCCACAATAGCATCCCAAATAGCTGTGCTGTGGTCGAAAAACCGGACGCAGCAGCAAAGTAGTTTTTCTCTTGACTCATTACCGATCGTCCAATTATGTGGCGATGAAGTAGCATCTAAAGTGGCGATCGCCTCCGCTGCCTGCGAAATCTCTGGGATGAAATTAGCCGTGATATCTGCTAGGGTAATTCCGACAGTTACTGCCGAATTGAATAACTTAATATTGCTGTGGCAGAGAGAAGCGAAGTTAAGTAAATCAGCTTTGTTATTAGACTGCGACGTTTTGGAGTCAGAAGCTGGGGAAAAAGAAAACGCGATCGCTCAAATGATTGCCAATATCACCAGTCCAATAATTATAACAACGGGCGATCGGCGCAAACCAGCCAAGCGTCCTTTCATCACCTTTGATATCCATCCGCCCACCAAACAAGAACAACAACAAATCTGGCAAAACGCTTTAGGAGAACTCGCACCTATTCTCAACGGACAAGTAGAAGTATTAGTCGAACAATTCAACCTCAACGCCCCCACGATTTATGCTGTTTGTGAGGAAATGAGCGGTCAAAACTCAGAAATTGTCGGAGCAGGTTTTACAGATAATCTTGCTGCCCAACAAACAAGTGAAATTAACCGGCCCGCTGCAATCTCAAATCAATTATGGAACATCTGCCGCGCTCAATCTCGTCCCCGGTTAGATGACTTAGCCCAACGCATCTCACCCGCCGCCACTTGGGATGATTTAGTATTACCAGAAACAGCGCGCCAAACCTTGCGAGAAATTGTCGCTCATGTCAGACAACGCACCAAAGTTTACGAACAATGGGGATTTGCTAGTAAAGGAGGTCGAGGTTTAGGAATTAGCGCCTTATTTGCCGGAACTTCTGGGACTGGAAAAACTATGTCATCAGAGGTGTTAGCTGGGGAATTGCAACTGGATCTTTACCGGATAGACTTAAGTTCTGTAGTTAGCAAATATATCGGCGAAACTGAGAAGAATTTGCGCCGCGTTTTCGATGCTGCCGAAGCTGGAGCAACTATTTTGTTATTTGACGAAGCCGATGCGATATTTGGCAAACGTTCTGATGTCAAAGACAGTCACGATCGCTATGCCAATATGGAAGTTAGCTATTTGCTGCAACGCATGGAATCTTACCAAGGTTTAGCGATTTTGACAACGAATTTAAAAGATTCTTTGGATACAGCTTTTTTGCGCAGAATTCGATTTGTGGTGAAGTATACTTTCCCAGATGCCAAAGATCGGGCTAAAATCTGGGAGCGAATTTTCCCCAAAAATACGCCGACAGAAGGGTTGGATTTTGTCAAATTAGCGCGGTTAAATGTAGCAGGTGGAAATATCCGCAATATTGCCTTGAATGCAGCTTTTATGGCAGCAGATGCCGGGGAGCCAGTGATGATGAAACACTTGTCGATAGCGGCTCGGACTGAGTATGTGAAGTTGGAGAGAACCCTAACTGACGCGGAAATTAAAGGCTGGGAAAGCAGTTGACAGTTGACAGTTGACAGTTGACAGTACGGCAACCTGGTTTTTATAAGCTTATTGAGAATAGTCCAAGATTTTAGTTATAACACTTTTGCTGTCGCGTCAAGTTAAGATTTATTTTATGTTAGCTTCTGGTGGAAGCAGTTATGCCAAACTAAGGTAAATTCCCCAGATTTAGACTAGGAGAAGAGGTGGCGTATGAGCAGGCAATGGGCGCAGAAAAAATCTGGATCGAATTCTTCGATGTCGGTGCAAAAAAGTTCATCCTCACAGCGACCTTTCACCGCTCCAGTTTACGATGCGCCAGCGCCAAAGCAAACGCCTTCAGTGCAGGCAAAACGCCGTAACGTTGACTGGAGTAGGGTAACTGTAGAAGCCCAAAGTCCAGCAGGAGTGCAGGCGAAGCTTTCAGTCGGCGCACCTGGGGATAAGTACGAACAGGAAGCTGACGCGATGGCAAATAAAGTCATGACGATGCCTGCACCGGAAACAGAAGAACCGATTGGGGGGGAAGAGGAAGAAGTCCAAACCAAAGCGTTGGGCAACAGCACCCTGCAACGGGAGACAATGCCAGAGGAAGAAGCACCCTTCCAAACTAAACAAACCTCGAACCCCGAACCCCAAACCCCGAACCCATCCCTCGAAAATCAGCTAAACAGCAGTCAACCAGTTGCTGCGGGTTTGATGCTACCACGGGTTACAGGAACACCAACAGCACCTCCATTTCCCTACGAAGGTCCTGTTGAGTTTCCTAGAATTCCAGGTGAAACTCCCTTCAATCCTAGTATGGGGCAGGGGGCAGTAGCAGAAGGCGCAACGGCTACAGAAGGTACTGGAGTCGTTGCAGCCGAAGGTACTGGAGTCGTTGCAGCCGAAGGTACTGGAGTCGTTGCAGCCGAAGGTACTGGAGTCGTTGCAGCCGAAGGTACTGGAGTCGTTGCAGCCGAAGGTACTGGAGTCGTTGCAGCCGAAGGTACTGGAGTCGTTGCAGCCGAAGGTACTGGAGTCGTTGCAGCCGAAGGTACTGGAGTCGTTGCAGCCGAAGG